>JAPKGY010000761.1 GCA_026647385.1 Phycisphaerae bacterium
TCGCGCACTTTCCGGCCGCCGGGGAAATCGTGATCTTCGACCGCAGCTGGTATAACCGCGCCGGGGTGGAAAAGGTGATGGGCTTCTGCACTCAAAAGGAGCGTCCTCGTGTCGTTGCTGGCTGAGGTAGCTACGACGTTTGTCGACGTGCGCAGGCTTCAGGCGCAGGTCGACGCAACGGTCCGGAACATAGGGCTTCAGAGACAGACGCTGTCTCTCACGCAGTCGCGCTTTGATCTCGGCTTGACCTCCGAACTCGACGTCCGTCAGGCCGAGACCAACCTTGCAACCACGGAAGCCGAGCTCCCCGTGCTGCAAACAGCCTTGGCCCTCGCGATCTACCGCATGGGGGTGCTGATCGGCCAGGAGCCAGCGGCGGTGTGGAACGAGTTGACCGCGGAACGGGCGATCCCGAGGCCGCCTGCGGAGGTTTTGGTGGGCGCCCCCATCGAGCTTCTGCGCAGGCGACCGGACATCCGCGCCGCAGAACGGCGTCTGGCCGCCCAGTTCGCCCAGATTGGCGTCGCCACAGCCGATCTCTATCCGAGATTCACGCTGTCCGGGACGTTCGCGTTTGAGGCGACGGACTTCAATCACTGGTTCGACGGGCGGAGCATCGCCTACGGCTTCGGCCCGGCCGTGCGCTGGAATATCTTCGACGGATTGCGGAATCTGAACCGGATCGCCGCCGAAGAGGCGGCCGCGCAGCAAGCTTATGTCGCGTACGAACAAACGGTGCTGCTCGCGCTGGAAGAGGTCGAAGGGGCCATGGTCCGCTACAAGCGCGAACAGGATCGCGACGAGGCGCTGGCTCGGGCTGTGGAGGCAGCCCGCCGCTCGACGCAAGTCGCCGAGCGGCGCTACCGGGATGGTCTGACCGATTTCCAGCGCGTGCTCGACGCCCAACGGTCGCTGGTGGTCCTGGAAGACGCTCTCGCCCAGAGCCGTGGCCAGGTCGTGGTCAACCTTGTGGCCGTCTACAAGGCGCTCGGCGGCGGTTGGTCCCCGGAGGCCATGCCGCAGGCGGAATACCTGGACAGGCCGTCCGGCGCGCTTTCAAACCCGGTTGGCTATTTCTTTTCCGGCGGCAGGGAATCCCCGCCATGGGAAGGAGCGCCGGAAGGTGACAGGGAGGAACCGTCGGACGCCGAGAAACCGGACGCGCCTCCGGCCGGTGTCGAACCGACGACAGAAAAAGAACCTGGGAGTAACCCTGGATGAAGAACAAGAGAACTCCATTCACCGTGATTACCATCGTGGGACTGTCCGCCGTCGCGCTGAACCTGGGCGGCTGCGGACGAGGGCAGGCTGCCGGTCCTCCGCGGAAACCGGTGCCCGAGGTTGCCGTAGTCACCCTATCGTCGGAGCCGGTGACGCTGACCACTGAACTGCCCGGCCGCGTCGCTGCATTCCTCGAAGCGGACGTACGGCCGCAGGTCAGCGGCATCATCCAGTCGCGGCTGTTCGAGGAGGGGCAGGATGTCGTGGCGGGCGACGCGCTTTACCAGATCGACCCGGCCCGCTACCAGGCGACGTACGATCGCGCCAAGGCGGCACTCGCCGTGGCGGAGGCTGAACTGCCCGCAATCCGGTCCCGGCTGGAACGCTACCGCAGCGCTCTGGCCGAAAACGCGGTGAGCCAGCAGGACTACGATGACGCGTTGGCCGGCGTACAGCAGGCCGAGGCAACGATCGCTTTGCGCAGGGCGGAGGTGGAAAGTGCCCGTATCGACCTGTCCTATACGCGGATAACAGCCCCCATATCCGGGCGCATCGGCAAGTCCAAGGTGACGGCCGGCGCCCTGGTAACGGCCGACCAGCCCGCCGCGCTCGCGACGATACACCAGTTCGACCCTGTTTACGTCGATGTGCCCCAGTCGTCCAAGCAGCTTCTTCAACTGAGCCGCAGCTTGGAAACCGGGCGACTCAAGGCGGAGGGCGGCCGTGCCGTGCGGGTCGTCCTCGAAGAAGGGACGGCCTATCCCTTGGAGGGAACGCTCCAGTTCCGCGACGTACAGGTGGATCCCACCACCGGGTCGTTCGGCCTGCGCATCACCGTGCCGAATCCGGATCATGTTCTCTTGCCGGGCATGTTCGTGCGAGCTGTCGTCCAGGAGGGGGTCGTTGAGGAGGCGATCCTGGTTCCGCAGGAGGGCGTCAGCCGCAACCCCAAGGGAGAGGCGATTGCGCTGGTGGTCGACGACGGCGGCAAGGTCGAGCAGCGGATGCTCGTGCTGAATCGAGCCCTGGGCCGCAGGTGGCTGGTCGATTCGGGCCTGGCGGTGGGGGATCGGCTGATTGTTGAAGGCTTGCAGAATGTGCGGCCGGGCGCCGATGTCAAAGTCGTTTCGGCGGAGAGTCGGACGCCCGGCGCGCAGGGCGATCGGGCGCAGGAAGTCGTGGCGAGGTCGAATCAAGGAACGCCGTGATGTTATCCAACTTCTTTCTAGAGCGCCCGGTTTTCGCCTGGGTGATCGCCATTGTCATCATGCTCGCCGGGGTCTTGGCGATCTACAGCTTGCCGATATCGCAGTACCCGCCCATCGCCCCGCCTTCGATCGCCATCGATGCCTT
>JAPKGY010000762.1 GCA_026647385.1 Phycisphaerae bacterium
GTTGTGTCGAGGGAGTCGCGGTTGACCGATGATTCCTGAAGCCTTCGCGCAGCAGGGAAGACGCCCTATGATCTCGCGGAGGGGCCGATAACCTCAGCGTTGCCGAGACGGACGTAGGACGAGACCGCCACACATGACTCACCGACGCAGGGCCTTGGCCCTCCTGGCCATCTTAGGCGGCACACTTGCCCTGAGTGGTTGCCGGCAGCGGTCCGACTCCGATGCCGCCGCCGAGCAGGCTGCCCGCTGGGCCGCCGCCCGGAAGGAGCGAGGCCTTATCGCCTTCGTCGGTAGCTCCGAACGCGATCCGCTCTGGCCGGTCCTGAAGGCCTCCGCCCAGCGGTACGACCGCCGGATGTGTACCCTCGACGTCGGCTACTTCTGTCCACGCAACGATTCGCCCCAGGAGCAGATCGACCTCATCCGCACCTTGCCGGCGGATAAGCTCCGCGGCCTGTGCATACGGCTGAGCAATTCCGCCGCCCTCGAGCGCACGCTCCGCGACCTCCATAACGCGGGCGTGCAGATCGTCTCGATGATCGCCCCCGCCCCGGAGGAGATCCGGGCCGCCCACGTCGGTTTCGACGAGACCGAGGTCGGGATGGCCCTGGCCCGGGCCGCGGCTGAGGCCGTCCACGAGGACGGTACGATCGCGATGCTCCACGCCGGAACGCGCGAGCCCAACTCCGCCGCGCGGCTTTCCGGTTTCGGGCATGAGATGAGCCGCCATCGGGCCGTCGAGGTCCTGGCGGAGATCGATTGCCAGGCCGACCCGTTCGCCGCCCGAAGGGAAATGGCGGATTACCTGCGGCGTTTTCCGCGGTTGTCGGCCTTCGTCGCGCTCGATGATTGGCCTTTCCGGGACCTCAATTCGGACGGTCGGCCGGTGCCTGCGGGCGGCCGACTCGTCGCCTTCGGCGCGTTTCCCGACCAATGGCCGTTGATTCGCGACGGAACGCTGCCGGTCGTCGTGGCCGCCAACTACCGCGAGATGGGCGCCCAGGCCTTGCAGGCCTGCGAGGTCGCCACGGGAGCCGCTGCCAGAATCAAACCCCTCTACCTCGCACCCCTGCGCACCGTCACCGCCGGTAACCTCGACTCCTTCATCGCCGACTGGAACGCCTGGCTCCGCCAGAACGACGAACTCCCCCCGAACCTCCCCACAACCCGCCCGGGTTTGCCGATGGCTTGGGCGAGGCCGTGATCGCCTCGCTCCGCGACTTGGCCCCGCGCTTCCGGCTTCCCCTGCGGCTGCGCCGGGACGAGCCCGCTTGGGGCTCTGATTGCATTTTGCGGGTCCGCGCGGGGGTGAATCGGGAATCTTTGTGACTCTGAAATCAGAGATTTGAAACCTGAGATTCGAAATCCCTCACCTGTAGACACTTGCGGTTAATCGTGTCGGGCCATTTCCGCCGGGGCCAAGTGATTTCTTGCCCCGATCGAAGCGATCTTTTCGCACGCATTGGTCCAAGCCTTGCCCGTTTCGCGAGTCCGGGGGGCGTGTTGTTCAGGTGGAGGGCCCGTGGGGCGGATTGCCTGTGGGTCGGGTTGCCCGTGGGTCGGGTTGCCCGGGCGAGTGGGCGATGGCCGGGCGGGGTCGGGCTGGTGAGTCGGACGCGAGGTTGACCGAGGCCGGTTGCTCGATCGGCCGGCTGGGAAGCGGAAGGAGGTTCGTGTGACACAGGTGGCTCAACAGGATCGGGAGGTTGTCGGCCAGGAACGGCTGGTGATCGGGTCGGCGGACATTGCGGCGGCGCCGTCGTCCGTGCTGGTCGCGCCGTGGGGCGAGGTGCGGTCGTCAAACGGCACGTTCGTGATGGACGAGGAGGGTGCCCGGCTCGTGCTGGCGGCCTTCACGGACCACGGCACGGACATTCCCATCGACTACGAACATCAGTCGCTGGGCGGCGCGTACGCGTCGCCGTCGGGCCAGGCGCCGGCCGCCGGCTGGATCAAATCGCTCAGTTTCCTGCCGCCGGAGCAGGCGGGCGACGGACCGGCCGGTCTGGTGGCCGAGGTCGCCTGGACCGAGCCCGCCCGCGAGAAGCTGGCCGCCCGCGAGTATCGGTACCTCTCTCCAGTGGTAATCGTCCGGCAGAGCGATCGGCGGATGATCGCCCTGCACTCGGCCGCCCTCACCAACAAGCCGGCCATCGTGAATGCCCGGCCGATCGTCAACAAGGCGGGTCAGGCGGAAGGCGCGACCGTCGGTTTGGCCGGCGTAAGCGAGTCACTCGACCACGGTCCGGCGATCGACCTTCTGCGGGCGCGGCTCGAATTGCCGGCCGACGCGGACCTCCACCGGGTTCTGGCGCTTCACCGCTGCTCGGACGCCGCCTTCGCGGCGCAGGGCATCACCGCCGACCAGTTCGTCCTACTGGCGGCGCTCGCCCGGGGTGACGCGTTGACTCAGCGGGAACTTGCCCGCCGGATGTCGTCCGATCCGAGCACGGTCAGGGCGATGCTCGTCCTATTGGAACGACTTGGACTGGTCAAACGTGAAGGCCATCCGACGGACGCGCGCGCACGGACCGTCGCGCTTACGGCCGCAGGAAAACGCAAGTTTCGAAAAC
>JAPKGY010000763.1 GCA_026647385.1 Phycisphaerae bacterium
TCGCCGCCCTCTCGACGATGGGGGCGCTGATCTGGTTCTGCGGGCTGGGCCGTTGGCATTCGCCGCTGCACGATTCAGACATCATGCGGCACGTGACCTGCGATCGGTTTGCGATCGTGCTGGACGGCCGCGACGAGAAGTACACGGACGAGGGCGCCCGCAAGCTTCTGGCGGCCGGCGGCTGCCCGGACATCCGCCCGCTGATGGAGCTGGAAGAGGAGGACGACGAGATCCTATGATGCAGCCGCTGTGGGACAAGCTGGCCCGCTGGCAGCCGGGGTTCTCCCTCCGGATCTATAAGGCTGCGCTCGTCAGCCTGGTTCTGACGGCGTTCGCCGTGCCTCTGATCCTCGTCGGCCTGCCGTTCATCGAATTCCTCAACGGGATGGCTGCCCAGCCCAAGGGCAAGACCCAGATGACCTACGGCCGGGTGTTCGGGGAGCAATTGATCGTGGATCGCGGGCCGGTCGAAGGCACCGTGCCCCGCGGCCACTTCCCCGTCGAACTGCCGAGCAAGGGGAATACCATCGAAGAAGCCAAGGCCGTCGGCGCCACCCTGGCCAATCCGGTCGAGTTGACGATGGAGAATCTGCAGCGCGGCCGGGAGCGCTACGGTGTGTTTTGCGCGGTCTGTCACGGTGAAAAAGGCGAAGGGAACGGCGGCGTGATCGGTCCGACCCGTTTTCCCGCGCCGCCCTCGCTGCACACGGACCAGGCCCGCGGTTACTCGGACGGTACGATCTTCCACATTATCACCAAGGGCGTGGGCAAGATGCCGCCGTACGCGAACGAGCTGTCGCCCGAGGATCGCTGGAAAGTGATTCATTACGTGCGGGCGTTGCAATTGGCGGTCAACCCGCCGGCGGCGGCCACCCAGCCCGCATCGATGCAGCCGGAGGATCGATCCCGATGAACGTGATGGACCCGACAGCGAATGCCGGTGTTGCGACCGCCGCGGGTGCCGGGAGACTCGGGCGGGTCGGGGCGGTCTTGCTGGCCGTCGGCGCCGCGACCTGTGCAGCCGCTCTGCTGGTGGACCGCGACGTGCAGCGATTCGGTTTCGCCTACCTGTGGGGCTACGCGTTTCTGTGGGTGGTGGTCCTGGGGAGTCTCTTCCTGGTGATGCTGCACCATCTGGCCCATGCGGTCTGGTCGGTCGTGGTGCGGCGCGTGGCGGAGATGGTCGCGGCCGCCACCGGGATCGCAGCCGTCCTGTTCCTGCCGATCCTGCTGTTCGGCGTGCTCACGAACCCGTTCCGGCTCTTCCCGTGGGTGGACGAGCACCTGGTTCATTCGGACCATCGGCTGTTCAAGAAAGCCTTGTATCTCAACGTGCCCTTCTTTTCAGCCAGGGCGGTGTTTTTTTTCGCTCTGTGGGGCGCGTTCGCGTTCTACTTCGTCCGGACTTCGCTGCGGCAGGATCGCGGGCAGGGCGGGGCGGAGGCCACCGCCCGCATGCGCCGGCTCGCCGCGCCCTTTATGCTCCTGTTCGCCCTTACAGTGACGTTTGCAAGTTTTGACTGGCTCATGAGCCTGGAACCCCGCTGGTACAGCACGATGTTCGGCGTGTACGTGTTCTCCGGCATGGCGGTGACCGCGTTCGCCGTGCTGACCATCGGCGTGCTCTGGCTGCGGGACACCGGCCGGCTGGAACCGGGACTGATCACCGAGGATCACCTCTATAATCTAGGAGCGTGGCTGTTCGCGTGGACCTGCTTTTGGGCGTATATCGCGTTCAGCCAGTATATGTTGATCTGGTACGGAAACCTGCCTGAGGAGACGTTTTATCTGGTTCATCGTCTCGACGGCGGGTGGTGGTTTGTGAGTGTCGCCCTCGCACTGGTCCGCTTTGTGGTGCCGTTCCTGGTGTTGCTGTCGAGGACGGCCAAGACGAAGACCGGCATCCTGTGGGTGATGGCTGTTCTGGTGCTGCTGGGTCAACTGCTGGACCTGTATTGGCTGATCATGCCGCAGTTCCACAACGCCGGGCCGGTGCTGGGCTGGCAGGAGCTGGGCCCGCTCGTCTTGATGATCGGCGTCCTGTTCGTCTGTGTCGCCCGCTTTCTCAGCCGCCACGCGCCGGTCGCGATCGGCGATCCGTTACTGGAGGAGTCGAAGCACTTCCACCTGTAGGGAGTCAGTGATGATGCCAAACCCCAACCCTCCTGTAACGCCCCCTCCGAGCCGGCCTCTGCGAGGCCGGTCCCCGACCCCTCTGCGAGGCCGGTCCCCGACCCCTCTGCGAGGGGGGTTTCTTGCTGTCCGGCTCGCGGCTCTCGCTCTGGGGACCCTCCTGTCCTTGCCCGCCGTTGCCCAGGACGTCAGCGTAGGCGTCGAGCAGCATCTGGGAGCGTACCTTCCGCTCGATGAGTTGACCTTTACCGACGAGGACGGCCAGAAGATCGTCTTGAAGGAGCTTTTCGACAGGCCGGTGGTCTTGACCCTGGTCTACTTTCGCTGTCCGGGCATCTCCGCAGAGCAAAATGCTCAGGTTTGTACATGCGCCGGCGTGACCCATATCGGATTGGTCAAGGCGCGGCAACTGGCACTTTGCTCGGGCAGCAGCGGC
>JAPKGY010000764.1 GCA_026647385.1 Phycisphaerae bacterium
CGCTGCCGCTTCTATCACCGGCGATGAACCACGGATCGCCCGCAGGGCCCGTGCGGATTCGGGCGGTGTTGTACGGCCCGACGATACCCGCCAACCCCAGACTGTTGCCGATCCAGGAGGCTCCGCCGACGTTGAGCGTCGATGCTCCGTAGAAATACATTTCGTACTTGAACGGGTCGTAGGTCTGGAAGAACCCGCCGCCGATCCCGACCATGTTGACCGACGTACGATGGACCACGCCGCTCGCGAAACCATCGGTATTCGTCGGGTTGGGCAACTGGACCAGACCGTCCGCCACGGACCAGATGATCGGTTGTTTGATCGTGGCCGACGCGGTGTTGTTCGCCCCGTTACTGTAGCCCACTGCATAGACGCCGTCGCCCGAAAGAGCATTGACGGCGCTCTCCGCGGTACCACCCGCTGCCGGAGTGAGCACACCGATCGAGGTAATTCCGGCACCGAGGGCGCTCGTCGCCCCCACCGTGACCGCGATGATCGCAGCCAATGCTCCCGTTCTCCTCATCGCTCTCATGGATACCATTCTCCTTTTTGGGCGATTGTTTCGGGCTGCCCAGTGCCCATCCCCAATGCTCGACTCGACTTACGATGGAAACCTGCGTGTCAACACACGCGACTCATTTACCGGGTTCGCCATGAAACAGGGGAACACAAAATGCCCAAAGCCAACCCTCCGGGCCCAAGCCCCCGGGTAGCCTTGGTCAAAGCTGTTACCGTTATTGCACGACGTGTGGTTCCCACCTCCTATAAAGCCTCCACTCAATGAGCGAAGTGCCGCTTCTGCATCGTGAGAGATGCACCCCCGTCTGTTCTCCCTATCCTACCCGCTTCGCCAGGCGCGAGTCAACCTGTTTTCCGCAGTTGTGGTTCCTCCGGAACGCCCAGGATTCCCTTCCGCCGCCCCCAGCCACGGGTTATCAGACAAAGAGAGTCTATCCAGACTTGGCATCAAGTCCTTCCAGCCGCTAGACTTAGACTGAAGGCATGTTCCCGAAGCCCGTCGCTTGAGTACCGAAAAAGGAGGTTTCCCCCATGTCCATCCCCCGCCTCGGCCCGGCGTACGTTGTTCGTGGAGCACAGAGTGTGTTGATCGCCGCGGCGCTTCTGGCGATCTGGCCGACGGCCTCATGCTGCCCGGACGGCGAGCAGCGCTACGAACAGCGGTTGGCGCAGACCGGAAAACCGGCGATGCATGCCGTCCACAGCGCACGGCTGCGCGAGCTGATGGGCCGGCTCACCTACAGCATGTCGCTCGACCCCCCCGATCGCTATACCGAACCGAAACGTCGAGCCGAGGAAATCGCCGCGGTCGCCGATGAGATGGTCCAGACCGCCGGCGACGTCGACGAGGCCGCCGCCAAGTTCAGACTCAGCACGCAGGATCGGGAGGTTTTCCTTCGCCTGTCCCAGAAGCTCAAAGGCAGCGCCCTGGACATTCGGGAGGCCGCCTCACGGCAGAACTACGACGGAACCCGGGCAGCCATCGGCGAGATGCAGTCCACCTGCAACGCTTGCCACAACCTCTTCCGCGAGGACCATCGCCTGTTCCAGTAGCCGCCCGCCCCATGCCGGGCCCGCGCCCACCGTTCGGTTCAACGCACCCGTCGCGCCCAGCGAAACCGGGCCGGCGTCGCTCGCGGGTTGGCATAGCGCTCAGCCGACGTCGGCCGAACCGCCTCCGGCGACACCTGTTCGTAGACGCCCCCCTCCAATCCGCCGGCGAAGGCGGCTTCGACGAGAGAATCCTCGCCGCTGTGAAAGCTGATGATGCCGAGTCGGCCGCCGGGCCGAAGGCACCCGGGCGCGATCCGCAGCAGCTGCCGCAGGCAACCCCGTTCATCGTTCACCAGAATCCGCAGGGCCTGGAACGTTCGGGCAGCCGGATGAAGATCGCGCGGGCCCTTGTCGGGCCGGTTGCGCCAATCAGCCGACCTCATGCCCTTGGCTTCGAACACCAGCCGTACGAGATGGCTCGTTCCCCTGACCGGGCGACGCGACCGCTCCTCGACAATTCGCCGGGCGATCCGCCGGCTATCGGGTTCGTCGGCCAGGTCGGCCAGAGCGGCGGCGAGTTTGGCTTCCGGCAGCGTGGCCAGCAGATCGGCCGCCGTCCGCGGGGCACGTTCGTCCATCCGCATGTCCAATGGGCCGTCGTGCCGGTAGCTGAAGCCTCGCCGGGGGTCGTCGATCTGCATGCTGGACAGGCCGAGGTCGGCAAAGACGATGTCGCAACCGTCCAATCCCTCCCGGGCGAGGATCTTGCCGATCCCGGCGAAGTTGCAGCGGTGCGCGGTGAAGCCGCCGCCGACTTCAGCCAATCGCCGGCGCGTACGTTCGAGTTCCTCACCGTCCACGTCGAAACCGAGCAAGCGCCCCGTCGACCCGATCCGCTTCAGGAACTCGATCGCATGGCCTCCGTACCCCAGCGTGCAGTCCGCCACGACCTCGCCGGGCTTCGGATCGAGCGCCGCCATCACCTCCGCGACGAGAATCGGCACGTGGGTACCCGCCGGCGTCATCCCCCGCGAACGCACCTGTTCGCGGATCTCC
>JAPKGY010000765.1 GCA_026647385.1 Phycisphaerae bacterium
AGTGCTCCAGATCGTGTATTGGCCCAATCCGTTGATCTGGCTCGCCGGCAGACAGATCGTCGCCAATCGCGAGGAAACCACGGACGCCCTCTGCGTCTATCACGCGGGCAGCCCGGACGAGTATCACTCGACCCTGATCGAGGTCGCCCGATCTCTCGTTCGTCGACCCGCTGCTGCCCTTGGCATCGCTATGGCCCGCTCGCCGCGAATCGCCCAGCGACTGGAGCGGATGAATCAAGGTCCGCGCGTGCGGAGCTGCCTGGCGGGTCGACCGGTCCGATCCGCGTTGGCGATCAACGCGGTCTTGATCGCGGCCGTCGTCGGTGCGTGTCAGCTTGCGCCGAAGGAAAACGCGGCTCCGACGAGTGAGCCCATCGCCTCGGTCGCACAACCCAACGCGGCGCAGCCCACGCGTACACGTTCCTTCGTCCTGCTCGTGGTCGGCAAAGACCGCATGACCTTCCAGGGTGAGGAAGTTACGTGGGATGAGGTACACCGGCGGCTCGGGGCCCTACCCGATCCTCGGAATACCGTGTTTGAAATCGCGGTAGACAGTCCGGACGTGACCATGGGCAGGTTCATGGAGGCCCAAGGGAAAGCTCTTGATGTCGTCAAAGCATACGGCCTGGAGTATGTGACCGACACGGGCGTCAAGCCCCTCGGCTCGAAGGGCGATGCGCCGCAGCAGGTACCGGCGGAGTCTGCCACGCGACGGAAAGCAGAAGACAGCTCGTCTCGTCTCTCCGTCTCCGGCGGTTCGGAAGCCACCGCCAAGGGTCCGCGCGTTCGCCTCGCGTCGGGCGCGGAGGTGGAACTGCTCGGCATCCGGTCGGTCCCGGACGGCGACCAGTGGTGGGGACTCGACGGTAAGCCGCTGAAAGAGGCCCCTTGCGATGCGGGTGCGCCGAGTTTCGCGCACGATCATCCATCTCCATGGGCCACCAAACACGCGGAATTGCTGAAGCAAACGCGGGAATATCAGTTCGCCGCCCGAATGACGGGCCCGCATGGCAGAATCGGGTTTAAGGAAAATCCGCTGGTGTATACCTGGCGTGTACAGGATGGATGGTTCAGCAACGGGAATACCCTGAAGCAAGGCGGACAGGAAGTTGCCGGGGGGCACACCCTGAATGCCGCCATACGGGCCGATCGGAGGACGACCGACATCCGCATCGGCATCGGCAAGGGTACTTGGGAGACCCGAGGCATATCGCACGGAGAGATGACAAGCTCGTCCAACGAGGGCATCACAGTATCCTTCTCGGCCGCAACCGAAAAGGACAGGGTGACCACCCTGATCGTCACCGACGGCGAGCGCGATCGCGCCTTCCGCGTGCTGGCCATCGACGACAAGAACCAGGAACACGTCGCCTCGTGCGGCAGCGAGGGCATGGGCGAGGTCCGCAAGAACGAGGCCAGGTTTACCGACCTGCCGCTCAAGCGGATCAAGGAGTTCCGTTTCCAGACCATGGAATACGACTGGGCCACGTTCAATGAGGTCCCACTGCAACCGAAAGGCGTCCCTGTGATGTCGGCTTCGCCGCCGACGTCCAGCTTGAGCGAACTCGTGCAAACCACACGCCCCTCGACCAACGCGCCCAAAGGGTTAATGAGTTACGCGGGTCCGGATGCACCTCCTGCACCGCGCAACATCATCACCGCTACCGGCTCGAAGGCCACGCTCCCGTCGGGAGCCACCGTGGAATTCCTCGGCATACATGCCCTGCCCGAGAAAGCGGGATGGTGGGGACTGGATGGAAGCGATCTGAAAGAAGCCCCATGCGACCCGGGCGAGCCGCGCTACTGGGATGTCAAGAAAGAAGGCGGCACGGTCGTCTACCCGCCCGATGTCCGCGAATACCAGTTCGTCCTGCGGGTCACCGGCCCCAACGGCATCCAGGAAGTGTTTCCTCAAGTCATCCCGTGGACGAGCAATGTCGAGGGAGCCAGACATACTCAGTCATCAGCCGCGGTCAGCCGAAACGGTCAGCCCGTCGTCGGCCAGCGAAGTGTTCAGTCCACCTGTGCTGCCGACAGGACCACAACAACCATGACGCTGGGCCTCGCGTCCGGAAAGTGGAAGACGCTCGCAGCCTCAACCGGCGGGATCACGAGTATGACCGTTGATGGGCACTCGTTCCTCTTCTCCAATGCGGCCGAGAACCAGGGCTCCGCGACGGTTTCCGTGACGGACAATCCCGGCCGCGGCAAGGCAAACCGTTTCGACAACGTCGCCCGAATCGTCGCGATCGACACGAACAACCAGATCCGTGAAGCGCCCGGCGTTTCTTCCGTCACTGGAGAAGGTGTGCGTCTGACCCAGGCGATCTTCCCGAACCTTCGGCTCAGAGACGTCAAGGAGTTCCAGTTCCAAACCTGCGACTACGAGTGGGTCAGATTCCCCGACATTCCGCTGAAGCCGGGCATAAAAACCACCCGATCGGCCGCGGACTGTCAAGCGACAATTATCCGTTCCCGTCAGCGACAATTATTCCTCCTCTTCTCCCACACAAAACTGGTGGTGGTAAGTTTCTTTCTTTTTGGTTCTTTTTCTTTCTTTGTGAAATC
>JAPKGY010000766.1 GCA_026647385.1 Phycisphaerae bacterium
ACCGAGATCCCTTCCGAGAGGAAATGCACGTGGCTCATGGCCAGCGATCCCTCACCAAGCTTCGATCCCGTACCGCACCCCTGTTTTTCGCTTGCTGGGTCAGTCTCATCGTGTTCCTGGCTGCATCGCACTCCTTCCGGGCTTTCTGCGCGGAATTGCTGAGGCTGGCCTCGCGGGCATTCTGAGGACTCATCATGTCGGCGCTCCTGAGTTCGGTTCTGCTGCTCATCTCGGCCGGCATGGCGTCTCGAAACCTCACCCGACGGCTTCCATTGACGCCGGTGGATGATCCACTCCCCCCATTCGTCGCATGGGGCACCCTTTTCGTCGCCTGGTCGCTTGCTTCGGCTTTGGCGGTCGCTTTGGCGGCCCTGCTCTCGGGCCATCCTCTCGTGCGTTTGCCGATCGTGGCAACCGTCTCCGTCGCCGCTGCGCTCATACTGCATCTGCGAGCGCCGCACCCGTCGCCCCTGGTCCGCAAACAACTCCCGATCCCCCGGCCATCCATCCCGATTCGCACCCTGCTCCTGCCAGCAATTCCGGTCGCAGCCCTGCACGCGTTCCTGGCGATCGACGCATTGTTGCGCCCGCCGACCTCCTACGACGGCCTGTTCTACCATCTGCCGCTGATCGTGCACTGGTTGAAGGCAGGCCGGCTCTCGATGATGCCCGAAGTGTTTCACTTCTGCGGCCCCGGCAACGGTGAGGTTTGGACGATGTTCGCGGCCGCCGGCTCCGAGCGACTGGCCGAACTTGCGATGATTCCCATCGGACTGCTCCTGGCCGTCGTGGTGGTCGGCCTGGCTCGCGAACTCGGCGCGGGGCCTCGCGGCGCGCTCGCGTGTGTTCTCATGGCATGGGCCAGCCCCATGGTCGCGCTTCAAATGTACGGCTCCTACGTCGATCTGTTCGGCGCGACGTTCCTGCTCGGCGCGATCTACTGGATTCTGCGGATCGCGCGAACGAAAAGCGATCTGCCAGCGGCGTCAGGGCTCGCGGGACTCAGCCTGGGCATCGCTTTCGGAACAAAGCTGACCCTGGTACCCTGGGTGGGTGCGGTCGCGCTGATGTTCGTGCTGGCGGCATACTCCGCGTCATCAGACCCGGCGGGCGGCAGAATCCGAAGGCTTGCCGCGATCGTCTGGCCGTTCGCCGCGAGCCTGCCGGCGTGTTCGTTCTTCTGGTATTTCCGCAACGCCTGGGAGACCGGCTGGTTTCTCTACCCCGTCAAAATCCGTCTGCTGGGGATGGAATACGGCGCGGGCAAGGTCGCCGGCGACATCTGCACCGATCTGGCCAGTCGAGGATGGATCGCACTCACATACCCCTGGATCGAGTGGAAGAAGTCGGGCTATCCGTACAGTCTGGACAATGGGCTCGGCCCGATCTTCGCCGCCTGCGCGGTGACCGGCCTCATCTACCTGGCCTCTGCCGCCCTGTTCGGAACGCGCCGTCGCCGATGGCCGCGAGCCCTGGTGCTGGCGTTCACCGCGGTCGGGGCCGTGCTTTTCGTGAAAGTGTGCTTCTCGTACCCGCGTTACGCCATGCCGCTTTGGCTGATCCTGTTCGCCGCCACCGGCCCCGCCATCGGGTTACTCCTGCACCAATACCCTCGCGGCACAACGGCTCTGCTCGCCCTCACCATCACTCTCTCGGTTGCGATGACCGGGTTCTGGCCGCTCAAAACGCTGGCAGGGCGTATTGCCGATGGCCGCCTGGGCCGCGCCGCGACGTACGACATTCCCGAGCTATTCGATCAGTTTCCGCCCGGAACGGTTGTGCTGAATATGGGCCGCGGCACCGCCAACTATCCCTTGCTCGGCAGGCGATGGACGAACGAGGTCGTCGAGACGATCCGCGCGACTCCCCTGGGTCTGACGCGCCCGCTCCAACAGGCGAGGCTGAACGAAAACCATATCGAAGTCGTTTTTGCCCGGGACCTCGATCGTCCCGAGGAACTCTTCGCCCCGGACGTGCGTTACGACCGCCTCGCCGCGAACACCTATCGAATCGTGAGGCCTTAAGCACCGCGCCGACGAGCAACCCGCGTCGCCCGCCAAAGGAAACCGCACGGCCCGGGGGTGCGCGGGCCGTGCGATCTCTGGTTGACGCCCCTATCGCGGAAGCACGGGGGGCGAAGCTTGCGGCGAATGCCCCATGGAACTCGCGCGCCGATCTTTCCCAAAGGCTCCATTTGGGGCGCGGGCCGCAAAAGAAGCGGTCCGCCTTGGTACGGACTACTGCCCGTCGGTCGGCGGGGCTTCGGGTTCCGGGAGCGCTTCCTGAATCTTGGCCAGCGCATCCATTCTCGAAAGGATGATGCGTTTGCTCTGCTCCGAGCCGGCTGCCTGCACCTGGAGAACCAGTTCGCGGGTGCCTCCGGCGGCCACGATCTGGCGGCAGGTCCTGAACACCCGGTCGCGAATGTCTCGCAGGCAACGATCGCTGTGCAGGTTAATCGAGTCCGACGCCCAGCGGCCGACCAGCAGCGCGTTCTCGGTTTCGTCGGCAGCCAGCAACTCCTGGATCAGGGCGACGGCCTTGTCGGCGGTGTGGGCATT
>JAPKGY010000767.1 GCA_026647385.1 Phycisphaerae bacterium
TGGCGTACGATTTTTTTCCGTTTCGTGAGCTGCTTCCGAAAATCATGACCATCAGACGGAGCGCATCGCGAACGTGGCAACCGGAACTTTCCATGGCAGTTCTAAGTGGAGAGGGGCAAGAGGAACAGGCGCCCCCCCGGAAGGGACGCCTGCGGTGCGGACTACAACAAGCCGGCTTCGGCGAACGAATATGGGCTGCCCTTGCCGACGATGAAGTGATCCAGCACCCGGACATCGACGGTGGCCAGGGCGCTCTTCAGCCGCTCGGTGATCGCACGATCAGCGGCCGATGGCTCGGTGTTCCCCGAGGGGTGCTGATGCGCCAGGATCAGCGCCGAAGCGTTGAGCGCCAGCGCACGCTGGACCACCACCCTCGGATACACCGAAGTCTGGTCGACCGTGCCCTGGAACAGCGGCTCAAAGGCGAGCACCTGGTGCTGGTTGTCGAGAAACACGACGGCGAAGATTTCGTTTGGCTCCGCGACCAGTTTCAGGCGCAGGTAGTCGCGCACGGCGGCGGGACTGCCCAGCGCCGGACCGGCCTTGAACACGCGGTTCTCCAGCAGGGTGATGGCCTGCCGGATGATCCAGTCTTCGTGCGAACCACCGGTTGGCCACGACCCAGTAAAGCGTCCTGGTCAGGGGAGCCCGGTCGGCGTCGATCAGGAAAGGCCACACGTCGCACCCGTCCCACTTGGCGTTTTCCGGCGGCTCGACGCCCACCCGCTTCGTCAACGTCGGGACCCAGTCGACGGCGTGCATCGGCTGTCGGACCTTGGCCGGCTTGAGCTTGCCCGTCCAGTTCGCGAAGGCCGGCACGCGCATGCCGCCTTCGTAGGTCTGGGCTTTTCGACCTCGAAGCGGACTGTTCGAGCTGAAATTCCTGAGCTTCGGATCGGGCGGCGGGTAGGCGTTGCCGCCGTGATCGACTTGAGCGCCGTTGTCGGAGGTGAAGACGATCAACGTCCGCTCGCGTATGGCGGCGCGGTCGATCGCACCGACGATCCGGGCCACGCAATCATCCAGATGGACGACGGCGGCTGCGTACAGGCGGCGGTCGGGGGACTTGACGTGCTGTACCTTGGCGAGCCAGCGGTCCTCCTCGACCAGGGGCGCATGGACGGAATGGAACGTAACGCAGAGCAGAAACGGGCGGTCCTTCTGCTTCTCGATCCAGTCGATCGCTTCCCGCGTCACCAGGTCGCTGGCGTGTCCCTTCTCGTCGTCGATCAGTTGGCTGTTGCGATGCCACGTGTGAACGAAAGGTGATTTCAACCGATAGCGATGATCGTACATGCCCACCGCGCCGGCCAGCGAGCCGTAGCTGTAATCGAAGCCGTAGTGATTGGGGCCCCATTCGGGCTTCGAGCCGAGATGCCATTTGCCCACCAGCGCCGTCGCGTAGCCCGCCTTCTTGAGCAGCGAGGCCAGGATGGGCGTGCCGAACGGGACAGCCTGATCGTTGCTCGGAGTCGTGCATTTCAGGTTGAACCGGCTCGGATACCGTCCGGTCATCAACGCGACCCGCGTCGGAGTGCAAACCGGCTGAACATAGTGGTTATCGAGTTCGATGCCGGTGGAGACGAGGCGGTCGAGGGTCGGCGTGGGGATTTCGCTGCCGTGCCATCCGACGTCGTTCCAGCCGAGATCGTCGGCGACGATGACAACGATATTCGGTTTTTCGGCAGCCGGCGCCGTTGTGAGGGCGGCCAGGACGGCAAAAACGATCCCCGTCACTCGGAACCCCGCGGCTCGCATCGTTTAACCCTTTCTTTTTGGCGGTCAGGCGATTCCGCGGGCCTTGTCGCGAATCGCCAGCAGGTCCTTCATGACGTTGTACAGCGAATCGCGACCGCCTTGGGTGCCGAACGCGTCGTGCAGTTGGCGGTAGAGGGCGAACAGGGCGTTATACGTGTCGTTCCGCTTGGCATCGGGCTTGTAGACCGTCTTTTTCAGGCCGGTCATCTTTTTCTGGGCGGCTTCGACCGATTCGTATACGCCGCCGACGACCGCGCCGAAGATGGCGGCCCCGAGGGCGCACGTCTGGGCCGATCGGCTGATCTTCATCGGCCTGCCGGTCACATCCGCGTAGATCTGCATGACCAGCGGGCTCTTTTCCGCGATGCCGCCGCAGTTGATGACCTCTGTAACCGGCACGCCGTACTCCTCGAGTCGCTCCATGATGATTCGGGCGCCCATCGCGCTGCCCTCGATCAGCGCGCGGTAGACCTCCGCGCGGGTGGTGTGCAGGGTCTGGCCGACGAGCAGCCCGGTCAGCCGCGGATCGACCAGCAGGCAGCGGTTGCCGTTGTTCCAGTCGAGTGCGAGCAGCCCGCTCTCGCCCGGTTTGAGTTTGGCGGCCTCGGCGGACAGTTTCGCGTGGGCCTTGTCGCCCGCGTCGAAATAGGCCACGAACCAGTTGAAGATGTCCCCGACGGCGGACTGACCGGCCTCCAGTCCCAGGCACTCCGGTATCCTTACATGCCTTTTCCATACCGGCAGCCAGCCGCTTTGACTTCTCCTCCAGGGTTTTATAAATAGCGTTGTCTCTG
>JAPKGY010000768.1 GCA_026647385.1 Phycisphaerae bacterium
GGGCCTGGCGGCCTACACCAAGGAGCAGTTCTCCGACCTGACCGTGAACTACTACCTGAAATACACGGGCATTCCCATCAATTTCGGGATCACGGTCGCGCTGGGTTTCATCGTGGGCACAGCCATCGCCGGGCAGACGTTTTACAACTTCACGCTGGACCACCTGCGCCACTTCGGCGCGCTCAAGGCGATGGGGGCGACGAACGGGCAATTGTTGCGGATGATCGTGCTCCAGTCGCTCATGGTCGGCGCGATCGGCTACGGCCTGGGCACGGGCGCGGCGGCCGGGATCGGCTACCTGATGCGTGATACGTCCCTGGCGTTTCGGATGCCCTGGCAACTGATGGCCGCCTCGGCGGCGGCGATCGGCCTGATCTGCGCAGCCTCGGCGATTCTCAGCATGAGAAGGGTCATGCAACTGGAGCCGGCTATCGTTTTCAAGAGTTGACGGACCATGGTGGCACAACCGAACATCAGCGTGTTCTGCCGAAGCGTGACCAAGACCTACGGAACGGGTAACGCCGCCGTCCAGGCCCTGCGCGGCATCGATCTGGAGGTCCGCGAGGGCGAACTGATGATGCTGGTGGGTCCCTCCGGTTGCGGAAAGACCACCCTGATCTCCGTGATCGCGGGCATTCTCGACCACGACGGGGGCCACTGCACCGTGCTCGGGCAGAACTACGCCGAAATGGACCCCCACGAACGCGTGCGCCATCGAGGCCGCAACGTGGGTTTCGTGTTCCAGGCGTTCAACCTGATACCCACGCTGACCGCGGCGGAGAACGTGGCGGTCCCGCTCATGATCAACGGGACGCCGCGACGCGAGGCGGTCCGCCGGGCCGCCAGAATCCTGGATCGGGTGGACCTGGGCGGCCGGGTCCATTCATTGCCGGCCCAGTTGTCGGGCGGACAGCAGCAGCGGGTGGCGATCGCACGGGCGATGGTACACGACCCCCGGCTGATCGTCTGCGACGAGCCGACCAGCGCCCTCGACCACGAGACCGGACGGCGTATCATGGACCTGCTTCGCGGCATCGCCATGAATGAGCGGCGCTGCCTGATTATCGTGACGCACGATGCCCGGATCTTCGGTTACGCCGACCGGATTGCCAAAATGGATGACGGAAGAATCGAGGAAATCGTGCCCCCTCCCGGACCCTAGGCGCGGACCGGGATGAAGGCGTGCCCGCGTCCGGGCGGATCGACGGACCGGGCCGGTGGAAGAAACGCAATCCCCCGTTGCGTTCGAGGACGAGACCATGGTTCGAAAGTACTTTCTGCCAGTCGTCGCCCTGATGGGCATCCTTTTCGCGAGCTGGGTCGTGGTCATCGGCGGGAAGCCGACGCCGGCCGCCCAGCCGGTGACGCCGCCGTCCCAGGCGCCGTTCACGTCGTTCGTGGCCGGCGCGGGGATGATCGAAGCCAGTTCGGAAAACATCGCCATCGCACCGGTGCTGGGGGGGATTGTCACGGAGGTGTTCGTCAAACCCGGCTCGAAGGTCAAAGCCGGCGACGCGCTGTTCAAGATCGACGACCGGTCGCTGCAGGCACAGTTGGTGATCCGCCAGGCGGCCCTTGAGATGGCCCGCCAGAGACTGGCCCGGCTCATGGGACTGCCCCGACCGGAGGATATCCCACCGGCTGAAGCCAAGCTGAGCGAGGCCGAAGCCGCCCTCGCCGATGCTCGGAACCAGCTCAAGCTGCGCGAGAACGTCACCGATCAGCGGGCCGTCAGCCAGGATGAGATCAACCGGCTCCGCTTCGCCGTCCAGGGGGCCGAGGCCCGCCGCGACCAGGCCCGAACCAGTCTGGACCTGTTGAAAGCCGGGGCCTGGAAACCGGACATCGACATCGCCCAGGCGGAAGTCGCAGCCGCCGAGGCTCAGGTCAAGGAGGCCCAGATCGAGATCGAACGGTACACCACTCGCGCCCCGGTCGACGGAGAGATCCTGCAGGTCAAGATTCGAAAGGGCGAGTTCGCCCAGGCCGGCGTACTCGATACGCCGCTGATTCTCATGGGCAACCTGGACCGCCTGCACGTGCGCGTGGACGTCGACGAAAACGACGCCTGGCGGTTCAAGGCGGGGGCGTCCGCCGTCGCCTTCGTCCGCGGCAACCGCGACCTGAAGACCGCGATGGACTTCGTGCGGATCGAGCCCTACGTCGTACCCAAACGATCGTTGACCGGCGATAGCATCGAGCGGGTGGATACCCGCGTGCTGCAAATCATCTATGCGTTCGATCGCAGTGCCTTGCCGGTGTATGTCGGCCAGCAAATGGACGTCTTCATCGAGGCCCAGCCGATCGGTCCCGATACCCGGATGGTGTCCGCCCGGCGGGATAGCGGGGCGTTCGCGGAGGACGTCCATCCGTGAATGGACGTCTCGCCATCCTGCTTGCAGCCTTGAGCTTCTGCGAGCTGGCGGGCTGCTCCGTCGGGCCGGATTACCGCCGGCCGGACACCCTCATGCCCGAGCGGTACAGCGCCACCGCACCTGCGAGTCAGCCCGCGACGATCCCCGTGCCGGAGGAGCCGGAACTGGCCAC
>JAPKGY010000769.1 GCA_026647385.1 Phycisphaerae bacterium
ACCCGGCTGTCTTCAGCCTGGATCTGCCCGACAACGTCGTCGTTCTGGATCAGGTCAACCAAGTGGTCGGTATGGCCCAGGGCGACCTGAGCGAAGAGAAGCTTGCCGCGGAACTTGTTCGCCAAGCCCTGGAGGCTTGGCGCGATGGGGATTTCGCACGTGCGGGAAGCCTGTTTGGCGGTATGCCGGCCGACTACCTCGCGCAACGGATGTCCGCATTCAGGCCCGTCGGTGAAATTGTTGTTGGTCAAGCGATCAACAAAGGCAAAGAGAATTGGCCGCGCCTGGAAGTCCCGTGCCGATACGAGGTCCGACGCGGTTCGCAGAAGGAGATGATTCAACGCAACCTGGTCGTACGGGGTGAGCCTGCCTGGCAGAAGGTCGATGATGAACCCGGACGGTTCTGGGTGGACATCCGCCAGTTCATCAAGGATGAGAAGCAGTCACCGCCAGGCTAATCTCAGCGCGATCTCGCCATGTGGTAAGACACGAATCAGCGGCCATGAATCTACGGCAGAATCTGCGTGCCGATGCCCTTGTCGGTGAAGATCTCCAGCAGCAGCGAATGCGGAATGCGCCCGTCGATGATGTGGGCCTTTTTGGTTCCGGCATCGAGGGCCCGCAGGCAGGCTTCGACTTTCGGCCGCATGCCTTTGTCGATCACGCCCGTTTTGATGAATTCGTTGATCTGGGCCCGGTCGAGCGACGGACAGAGCGAGTTCGGGTCCTTCGGATCGCGGCGGATGCCGTGCGTGTCCGAGACCATGACCAGCTTTTCCGCGCCGACGGCGGCGGCCACGTATCCGGCGGCGGTGTCCGCGTTGACGTTCAGCTTTCCGCCGCTGGCGTCGCGGGCGATCGGGGCGATGACCGGGATCGTGTCCGAATGGCACAGCAAACGCAGCACCTTCGCGTTAACGTGCTCGACCTCGCCGACGAAACCGATGTCGATGCGGCGGTTGTCGTCGGTGGTCAGGTACTTGCGGTGAGCGAACAGCACGCACGTCGTCAGACTGTGCAGCGCGATCGCGTCCGAGCCCATCTCGACCAATGCATCGACGAGTCGGGTATTGATCCGAGCGCAGAGGACGTTCTCGGCGATGGCCAGCGTCCGGTCGTCAGTGTAGCGCAAGCCCTGCACGAATACCGGCTCGAGCCCGGCCTCGTCCATCGCCTTGGAGATTTCCTTGCCGCCGCCGTGGATGATGATGACCTGCATGCCCACGCTGCGCATGAAAACGATATCGCGGAGCAACTCGCGTTCGGCGGCTGGGTCGTCCATGACCGACCCGCCCAGCTTGACGACCACGATTCTGTCGCAGTATCCCTGGATGTAGGGCATCGCTTCGATGAGAACGGATGCTTTGCTGATGGCTTCCTGCACGGCTGTATCCTTTTCGATTCGAGAATGGCGTGAGGGTAGAAACCGGCGGCGTGTGAGTCAAGACCGAGACGCCTCGGCCCATCGGCGCATCCGAGCGGCGAGCGGGAGCAAGCGGTCCGGCGACGCAACCGTCGCATCGGCGTGCGAGAGGAACGTGCCCTGGATGACGGGTCAGGCGAGTCCGCGCGCGGAAACCTTCCCGACCGTCGCGGCCGGGAGGAAGTCCGCGACAGCCGGGAAGCTATGTCAAACCGATCCGTGGGAGGCATCGGGGCCGTCGGATCGGGGACGGCAGACGGCGAGGATGCCAAGACAGAGCAACGGCCGATTGAGGCTGGCTCGGGCGGCGGTCGGCGATCATTGCCGGCCAGACCTGCGGGGCATGATAGCTCCGCAGGCCCGGCCGATCGGCGCAGTCTTCCGGGGTGCAGCGGCGGCCACTTGCAGGAAGTTTGCCGGGCATCGCCCATCCTGACGCCAGGAGCCGTATTCACTTCTCGGGGATCATCTCAGTCATTTTTCATGCCATATACGGGTAATCGCATAATAGTTTGTAATATACTGGAAAACATGTAGATAAGTCATTTAAGTTGTATTGTGCGATGCGGCTTAATGCCCATAACAGGGTACTATCTTCCCATTTTCCGGTTGCTGTTGGGGACTATTGCCCAGCCCGCCGCTGGAAGGCTGACACGTACGAAGTGAGATCGGTGGGTGCGATCCTCATTTTTTCTTCGGAACGAACGGGACGGCGGAGGGCGACCGCAGGGGCATGCGTCGCAGAATCAGCCAGCAGATGCCGGCCAGAATGAGGATTCCGACGCTGATGGCCTGGGAGATGGTCAGGCCGAAGGTGTCGATGGGATTGTCGGTGCGGAGCATTTCCTCGAGGAAGCGTTCGATGGCGTAAAGGGTGAAGCCGAGGAGAAAGACGGTTCCGTGGCGTTTGCGGCGGTAGAAGTAGGACCCCGTAATGAAGGCCAGGAGGACCGGGCCGACGGCGGAGTAAAGCTGCGCGGGGTGCAGGGGGAGGGCGAGGTTGGGCGGCTGTTGGGCTTGGGCGCGAAGGCTTTGGAGGGTGGCGCCGAATGACGCGAGATGGTCGGTGAGGGCGCGGAGCTCGCAGCACCTCGGCGATGGCCGCGAGGACCTCCTC
>JAPKGY010000077.1 GCA_026647385.1 Phycisphaerae bacterium
GAGTCTCCGGCTGGTGGGCGCAGGCGGCGGCGCTGCCACGGTGGTGCCCTATGTCGCCAAGCTGCTCAATCTGCCCTTCACCGTGGTGTTGAACAGCGCCATTTTCTCGGCGATCGGGGTCGCGCTCGCGATGATTCGGGAAACCATCGAGCGCAGCCTGGTCGATCCCACCGAAGTGGCAATGGTTGTGGATGGCCGCCTTGAGCGAGCCTGGCCGGAAGGGGATCGCCTTCGGATCGTGCTGCAGCAGGTCATGGACGAACTGTTCGAACTGTACGCACCGCGCCGCGACCTTCTCCGCCCCGGCGATACGCAGGTTCCTGTAATCGTCGATGAACATGGAGTAGCACGACGGTTCGAGGAAAACGATCGGCTCGTTACCTCCCTGGCCCATGAAGTGATCGACGTTGTGCCGGCCGAGCTTGTGTGCCAGGTCGAGCACGCCCCGGCTCGCGGCCGGCCGGCCGCAGCACTTACGGCCGGTGGGAAGCACGACCTCGAAGCCGGCGGCTTCGAGCACCTTCACCGCCGCCTGGCCGATGTTCGGCTCGTTGTAGCGCACCCACGTATCATCGAACAGGATCACCCGCCCGCGCGTCGCCTGCCGGCTATTGCGGTGCGCGGCGAACCACCGGTCGAACCGCCGGCTCGCATAGGGGGGCAGCGGCCGTTCCGGAGTAAAGCCCAGCGCCTTGCTCAACACCCAACGTGTCAGTTTAAGCCGCATGACCGCGTTTGTGATCGGCGCGAGCGGCCCGGCATTGAGTCGGCCGAGCAGATCCGCGTTCGCGATCATCCGATCCAGCAGCGGTACGCCGCGTCGCTGGTGCCTGGCGTGGTTCAGGTCCGCCTTGAGCTGGGCCAGGTCCACGTTCGAGGGGCATTCCGCCTTGCACGCCTTGCACGAGAGGCAGTTGTCCAGCGCAAGCGCCAACTCCTCCGACAGGAGCGGGTCCGGCCCGCCGAGGCGACCCTCCATGGCCGCCCGGATCGTGTTCGCCCGGCCGCGGGTCGACATGATCTCCTCGCCGGTGGCCACGAACGTCGGGCACATCGTCGGGGCATCCTTGCGGCAGCCGCCGCAGCCGTTGCACTGTTCGAGGTTGCCGACGAACGAGCCGTCTTTTTCCGTGTAACCCAGCACCGGCAGAAACGGCAGCTTGATCGTATGCCCCGCGCCCTGACGCAAATCGCCTTCGAGCCGATATCGGCCGGTGGAAATGATCTTGCCCGGATTGAGCAGGTTCTTCGGATCGAACAGCGATTTGATCTCACGCGTCGCCTGCATGAGGGCTGGGCCGATCTGCTCCTCCATGAATTCGGTCCGCGTGATGCCGACGCCGTGCTCGCCCGCGAACGACCCCTTGAACTCGCCGCACAGCGTCGACAGGTCCCGCATGATCGATCGGTACCTGGCGATGTCCGCCGCGGTGTGCAGATCGAGTTTCGGCCGAACGTGCAGCAGGCCCGAGCCGGCGTGTCCGTAAAACGAGGCCAGCAGGTCGTGCTTCTTCAGGATCCGGGTCAAGCCCTCGACGTACTGCGGCAACAGCTCGGGCCGAACGCATACGTCCTCGAGTCCGGGCGTCGGCTTGGCCGCGCCTTTGCACCCGGTCAGCAGGGTCAGCCCCGCGCGGCGCAGGGCCCAGACCCGTTCCTGCTGCTTCGGATCGGACAGAATCAGCTTACGCAGGCCGACGTTTCGCCGGGCGAGCTCCGCCAGCTTGTCGTCGCAGTCCTCGAAAAACTCGACGATGAGGAACGCCTCGCAGGGTTCCTCGTCGAGCCTCATCAGGGATCGGGCGGCCTTGAATGCAAGCTGTCCCCTGGTCTGATCGAACAGCAGGCGATCCACGTGCTCGATGGCTGCCGGCTTGAGATCCAGGAATTCGACCGTCGCCTGCATCGCATCCGTCACCGACGGGAAGAACACGATTCCGATCCCACGTTTTTCGGGACCGGGACAATATCGAGCACGGCGCCGCAGATGCCGGCCAACGTGCCTTCGCTGCCGCCGATGATCCGGGTGAGATCGCCTTTGCGCCGGAGGTAGAAGTCCAATCCGTAACCGGGCCACCGCTTGTGCAGCCCCTCGGGCAGTCGGCGGCGAATCTCGTCGGCTTGCCGCTCGACAAGCCGATCGATCGCTGACCGCTTGTCCGCCAGTTCGTCGCGATTCTGGCCCACCGTCGCGATCGTGCCGTCGGCGAGGACGATCTCCAATTCGCGCACGTGGTCGATGGTCGTGCCGTAACACGGCGACCGCGCGCCGGACGAGTTATTCGCGATCATCCCCCCGAGCGTCGCCCGCGAGCTGGTGGCCACGTCCGGCCCGAACCAGTAACCGTGCGAGCGAAGGAATGCGTTGAGCTGGTCGAGCACCACGCCGGCCCCGACGCGCACGGTGCGTGCTTCCAAATTCAGATCGGTGATGTGCCGCGTGTACCGGGCCAGTTCGAGGATCAGCCCTTCGCCGACCGCGCCGCCGGCCAGTCCCGTCCCCGCACCCCGCGGCACGATGGAAACGCCGGCCTCGCCGGCAGCCCGAATGACGCTCGCCGCTTCGACCGCGCTCCTGGGGAACGCCACACCCAACGGCTGAACCTGATAGATCGACGCATCGGTCGCGTACAGCGTCCGCGACAAATCGTCGAAACGAAGCTCGCAGCCGGTTCCGCGCTTGAGGGATTCGATTGCCTGGTTACTCATGCGGGCAATTATATGAAACGCCCCTACGGTTTCGCCACATCCGCTGCTGTAACAAAAGCCACAGTTGGCCGACGCCGATGCCGCTCTCGCAAGACGCATGTTTGGCGGTGCCGCGCGCGGCCCCTGATGCGAGCGCGTGCGGCACCTGATGCGAGATAGACCTCATGCGGCGAAGCCCGCCCAAGTCTTGAGCGGCACTTCTTGGCAGGCGCCGCCTCACCTCAGACCGGCTTGACCTCGCGCGTCTTCGGATCGAACGTGACCTTTCGGTGTACGTTCCAGGACACGTCGCCCATGACCACGGCGATGCCGTGTTTGTAGCCCAGCTCGATATGGGCGTTTGGTTGGGCGCCGGAGCGGATGCAGTCGAGCCAGTTCTTCAGGTGCAGGACCAGCGGCGACGGAGGCTCGTCCTCCAGCAGCGGTTTTTCCTCGAAATCCTTCTTGACGCCTTCGCCGGAGAGGATCGGGTTGCCCGGCATGTGGCCGAACTTGCACCGGATCGTTCCGTTTTCAAACATGAAGATGGTTTTCTCGTTGTCGATCGCGTTGCCGAAGTGGCTGGTGAACTGTGTGTGGAACCCCTCGGCGTATTCGAGCACGACGTCGGTCTGATCCGGGGCCGTGCAGTCGGGATCGTTCGTCGGTGCGTACCGTCCGCCCCAGGCGACCGCCGCCTTCGGCAGCCCGCAGCCGGTCACGTAATGAACCATGTTGATGAAATGGCTCATCCATCCGCCGATCGTCCCGCTGGTGATCTCGCTGTAGCCCATCCATTTCGCGTGCATCTTCGCGTCGAACGGGCGGTAAGGCCGATTGTACAGCCACGCCTTCCAATCGGTCTCCGCTTCGGTCTCCGGCCCCTTGTAGCCGACCCAGTACGGCTTTTTCAGCGTCTGGGTCGACTCGACCCGGAACAGTTTGCCGAGTTTGCCCTCCTCGATCACCTTCTTGATCGCCTGGACGCCGCGGCAACTGGCCCCCTGGGTTCCGACCTGGACCGCCAGCCTCGATGCCTTGGCCGTGTCGTAAAGCTTGTTGAGCGCCGGCAGGTCGCAGGCCAGGCCCGGAAGCGGCTTCTCCACGTACACGTGCTTCCCGGCCTCAATCGCGTCGATCGCGAATCCGCAGTGCTGATGGTCCGGCGTTGCGATGACCACCGCGTCGATTTCCTTGTCCGCCAGTAGTTCGCGGGGGTCGCGGTATCCCTTGGGCTTGTGCCCCGAGGCCTTTTCCTGTTCGTTGCGGTAGTCCTCGAGCCGCGACTTGTGAACGTCACAGGCTGCGACCAGTGTGGCGGCCTCGGGGTCCGCCTCCCTCATGACCTGAATCAGCCCTCGCCCCCGCCCGCCGCAGCCGATGAGCCCGATGTTGATCCGGTCGTTCGCCCCGATCACCCGTCCGTAGCCGGCCGCGGTCATCCGCGACAGGGCAAGCCCCGCGGTCCCGGCCGCCAGGCCCTTCTTGATGAACGTCCGCCGATTCACTGTTCCTCGTGGCATGATCGTCCCCTGGGTCTTTTCATGATTTCGTGATTCCCGCCGGCCGAATCCACCCGGCCCGACCGTCGGATCGTACCACCGTCCAGCCGGTGATACCAGCCGGCCGGGAACCCCGTCGGTTCAACTCGTTTCTCCGCAGGGGCGGGGTTGACTGATCGGTGCCTGTTCTGCCATCATGTGTCGCCCGCACGCCCCGTGGTCGCGGGTTTCCAGTGGACCTTTTCATGTCCGGAGGATCCTCATGTTCGTGAATGATAACGCCGGAACCAACGGAATCGTTCGATTGATCGTCCTGCTTCTGCTGGCCGCGATCACCGCCGGATGCGCGCAGACGCCTCAACACGCCAAGTGCGAGCAGCGAGAGTCCTGCTCCGACAAGGACCGCCGGATGGCCTGGTGGCGCGAGGCCAAGTTCGGCATGTTCATCCACTGGGGGCTCTATGCCGTCCCGCAAGGCCGTTGGAAAGGCGAGCCCATTCCGGGCATCGGCGAGTGGATCATGTATCGTGCCGAGATCCCCATTCCCGAGTACGAGCAGTTGGCCAAGCAGTTCAATCCGGTCAAATTCAACGCCGACGAATGGGTGCGGATCGCCAAGGACGCGGGCATGAAGTACATCACCATCACCTCCAAGCACCACGACGGTTTCGCCATGTTCCATTCCAAGGCCACCCCGTACAACATCGTCGACGCGACGCCGTTCGGCCGCGACCCGATGAAGGAACTGGCGGAAGCTTGCCGGCGACACGGCCTGCGCCTCTGCTTTTACTACAGCCACGCCCAGGACTGGCACGAGCCCGACGCCGTCGGCAACCATTGGGACTTCCCCAAGGAGAAAGGCCGAAAGGACCCGAAGGAAGGATTCGACGACTACATGGACCGCAAGGCCCTGCCCCAGGTGCGCGAGATCCTCACCCAGTACGGGCCCATCGGCCTGATCTGGTACGATACACCGTTTCGCATCACCAAGCAGCAGAGCGAGCGATTCGTGGAGATCGTCCGCGAGCTTCAGCCGGACTGCCTGATCAACAGCCGGGTCGGATTCGATCTCGGCGACTACGGTTCCGAAGGCGACAACCGCATCCCCGACGCGGTTCGGCCAGGCGACTGGGAAACCCCCGCGACGATCAACGATACCTGGGGCTTCAAGGCCTACGACCGCAACTGGAAGTCGGTCGACGACCTGACCTTCAAGCTGGTGGATATCGTCAGCAAGGGCGGCAACTATCTGCTCAACGTCGGCCCGACGGCCGAGGGCGTCATCCCCAAGGCCAGCGTCGACCGCCTGCGGGCCATCGGCAAGTGGATGCGGGTCAACGGCGAGTCCATCTACGGCTGCGGCCCGACGCCGTTCCGCACCCTCATCCACCGCTGCACGACCAAACCGGGCAAGATCTACGTCCACGTGTTCGAGTACCCGGTCGTCGACAAGAAACTGGTCATCCGCTACCTCAAGAGCGACGTGAAGAAGGCGTACCTGCTGGCCGACCCGTGGCGGCGATCGCTCGACGTCATTCGCGAGGGCGATGCCGTCGTGATCCCCATGCCGGACACCGCTCCGGACCCCGTGGACACGGTCGTCGTGCTCGAGTTCGACGGCCAACCGGTCATCGATGAGCCGGCCTCCGCTCCGACCGCCTCCGCGGTCGCTCCGGAGTTGAAACGCCACTGAGAACGCGCATGAGAAGCCCGGGGACTGTCCCCCGCTCCCAGGGCTTCTCACACACCCTCTGAGCTCGACTTTTGCCCTTTTCCGACGGGCAGTGATACCGGATTCCTGGAGCATTCCGAGGAGCCGGAGGTTTTGAAACACCCGTCGAATAGTGGGGGTGTTCAAACCCCCTCCCCGAGATCACCGGAATCCTTGGCCGCCCGAATTGTTCGGGGCTGCCAAAATGGCAAGAGTCGGGCTGAGAGGCTATACACGTACCCCGGTCCTCCGAACGAGGTGGGGGCGCGATGACCGGGCGCAAGTGTAATCGGAGTAACTCGCCGGCCGCTCGCACGGACCACGCGCGGGCGAGCAAAATCGGGACTGGCTCCACCCGTGTAGGAGCTCTGGTGACGGGAAGTTCATTGTTTTCAGCCAACCCCTGCACCCTGGCGTATCGTTCTGAGGCGGTGCCTGTCCCCTTTTTGCTCCGCGGCCGGCGATTTACGCCCAAGTGTAATCCCGGTTCGCGAGTACGATACTCGTGGACGTGACGGACGCGCCTGCCGATCCTACAGCTTGATCGTCGTCCCTTGCTCGGCTGCGTCCCGCGCCTTGAGGCAGACCTCGGTGTCGATGAACGGATCGTCCGGCGGCAGATAATGCGGATGCAGCCCGCGGAGCGACTCGACGAAATCAACGAAGAGGTTCGGTGTGTCTTTCGGCAGCACCAAAGGCCGGGGCTCGTCCTTATTGGTCGCCAGCTCGCACCAGGACTTATCGGTCAGCCGGATCTCGACGATGCCTTCCGAGCCGGCCACCCGAAGCCGATCGTCGCCGTGTGACGGCGCCTTGGCGGGCCGCAGGTAGTCGAACGTGATCGTCGCCTGCCCGCCATTGTTCATCACGAACAGCAAGCCGCCGCAATCGGCGCAGGCCGGATAATCGCGATGCACCTTCACCGCCTGGCGGGCGGTGACTTCGGCGAACTCCAGGCCGGTGACGAACCGGATGTAATCCACCGCGTGGATGACCACCCACGGGATCGTCCCGCCGTAGTCCTTCTCGCTCTTGTAGATCCAGTTCCGCGTGCCGTCCCACTGGTATGACTTCTGCGCCGAGATCAGCACCGGCTCGCCGATCGCGCCGTCCACGACCGCCTTGCGGGCCGCCTGAAACGCCGGCGCCAGCCGCATCGGCAGCACGGCCGTTACCCGCACCCCCGCCTTGTCGCGTTCGGCCTTCAGCCGCTTCAGGTCGTCTAGACTGCCGGCCAGCGGCTTTTCGCTGATCACGTGGCATCCGCGACGTACCGCTTCGATCGACACCCGCCCGTTATGGGCGAACGGGGCGAAGACTGACACAATCGTCGGCCTTACCTCGTCGAGCATTTGCCGGTAGTCGTCGAACACCTTCACGTCGCGCGACCACGCCGTCGACCGCATGATCGGCTTGAGGTCCTCGTCCGGGTATGCCCGGGCCACCGCGACCAGCGCGCAGTCCGGCAGCGCGCCACTTCGGCGAAGCGGGACTCGACGAAGCCTGGGACGAGTTCAACCTGCTCGAAGTCGACACGCCGTTCGACCCCGACTCGCCTTTCGTGACGCTGTTCTTCTCCTGGTTCCTGCACGACTGGCTGCCCGACCCGCACGACACCGAAGTGCCGCCCTCCGCGCACGATCTCACCGCCGCGCAGGCGTATTTGAATCGCTCGGGCAGCCGGCTCGATCCGATCGCGCGCAGCTACGTCGAAGCCTGCTGCGCCGTGCCGTTCAGCTTTCACGAGGTGATCGATTGCCGGCCCGGGCAGGGCATGCGGCTGCGCGACGTGCTGCTCGGTACCGAGGTCGACGTGATCGAAAAGACCGCGTCGCGAACCTTGCCAAAGGATTTGTCCGACCACCGAGACACCGAGAACACCGAGAACGGCCTTCTGGGTTCTTCTCCGTGCTCTCCGTGTCTCGGTGGTGAATTCAATCGCCTGCGCTCACGCCCGCTTCTTGAGATCCATCAGCCGCAGGATCATCGGCGTGAAGATGAGCTGCATCGCCAGCCCCATCTTGCCGCCGGGAACGACGATGTTGTTCGGGCGGCTCATCCACGAGTCGTGCAGCATCGACAGCAGGTAGGGGAAGTCGATGCCCTTCGGGTTGGCGAAGCGGATCACGACCATGCTCTCGTCCGCGCTCGGGATGTCGGCGGCGATGAACGGATTGGACGTGTCCACCGTCGGCACGCGCTGGAAGTTCACGTGCGTGCGGGAGAATTGCGGGACGATGTAGTTCACGTAGTCGGGCATGCGGCGCAGGATCGTGTCGACCACCGCCTCCTGCGAGTAGCCGCGCAGGCTCTTGTCGCGGTGCAGCTTCTGGATCCACTCGAGGTTGATGATCGGCACCACGCCGACCAGCAGGTCGACGTGGCGCGCGACGTTCGCCTCGGGCCCCACGTAGCCGGCGTGCAGCCCTTCGTAGAACATCAGGTCGGTGTCGGGTTCGATGTCCTGCCACGGCGTGAAGGTGCCGGGCTCCTGCTTGTACGGCTCGGCTTCACCGGCATCGTGCAGGTACTTGCGCACCTTGCCTCTGCCGGTTTCGCCGTAGCCGCGGAACAGCGCTTCGAGCTCGGCGAACAGGTTGTTCTCGGGTCCGAAGTGGCTCAGGTGCTTGTTGCCCGCCGCCTCGGCCTGCTTCATCTTCTCGCGCATCGCCTTGCGGTCGTAGCGATGGAACGAGTCGCCCTCGATCGTCTGCGCCTTGATGCCCTCGCGCCGGAAGATGTGCTGGAAGCTCTTCATCACCGTCGTGGTGCCCGCGCCGCTGGAGCCGGTCACGGCGATGATCGGATGCTTGGTGGACATGCGTGCCTCGGCGGTTCGGTTAAGTGTTCTTCGTGGGACTTGCGTGCTGGATCGATCGCCTCACCCTAGCCCTCTCCCCATGTCTGGGGAGAGGGAACTGAACACCCTCTCCCCGGGAACGGGGAGAGGGTGGGGGTGGGGGGCTCCTCCGATCGTGCGGTCCTCACGCCCGCGCCTCCGGCCGGTACAGCGAGCGCTCGTTGAACAGCGGCGAGATGTAGGGCTTGTCCTCGCCGCGGTCGTATTCGTGGTGATAGCGGACGATGCGCTCGACTTCGGCCTTCGAGCCGAGGATCACCGGCACGCGCTGGTGCAGC
>JAPKGY010000770.1 GCA_026647385.1 Phycisphaerae bacterium
ATACCGCTCATCGCACGGCGCAACGGCGCGAGGTATTCGGCGTGAAGAAGGATGGAACCTGTCCTCGGATTCAGACTGTTGGCCTGCACGACGGCGACAGCCGCCGAGTACACGCGTTCAATCGAGGGCTGGAGTCACATCCCGGATTCGCGACCGGCACCGGGCTCACCTCTGACCGACGCCGGCCGACGGATTCCGTGCATCACCGACGGCTTCGTGGGCGCGGCGCCGGACATCGGAGCCTACGAATTCGGCGGCGATCGCAGGGGGCCCGGGGCGAGGCGGACGCCGCGGAGCGCCGACTGAAAACGCCCGATTGTCCGTCAGGTCGTCCTTTCGGCGATCAGGTTGAGAAGCGCCTCGGCCGCCGCCTCCGGCCCCGCGATCTCGTATCCGCTTATGCCCAGACGAGTCCGCAACTGCCCCACGAAGACGCCGCTCTCGAAGGCCGCCTGGAACACCTTTTCCGCCAGCGGTTCATGAAGTTCCTTGTACTGCGGAGCACCGAAAATGTTCGCGAAGTAGCTGTGGACCAGGCCGGTCGAGGTCGTGGTTCCCTTCGCCATGGCAGCCCCTTCGCGAAAAACGCTCAGGGCGGCCTCCATGCTGTCGAACCGCTCGATGATCGGATGCCCCTCGTCCACTTCCTCGTAATTGTTGGCGTACAGCAGCAGGTCCAGCGGGTAGCCGTGGAGCACTTCGTCCAGGGTGGTGACCGGCAGCACCACGCGGGCATTGATCTTCTGCGGACTCATGATGATCGCCCGGTCGAGTTGCCCGAAAGCGTAGCCCTGCTGGAGGTCATCCAGCCGGACGAAGGCGCCGATCTCCGTGCCATAGGCCAGAACGCTCCCGTCGGCGGCGATCTCCAGCGAGCCCATGTCGTCCGCGACGATACGCAGCTCGCGGATACGGTCCTTTCCCAGTTTCCGGAAGGCTTCAAGTGATTCGGACTTGCCCGCGGCTGTATCGCCGATGAGCAGCACGCTCGCCGCACGGGCATTCTCGAGGCCGATGCGGACCATCGCGCCGTGGAAGGGCATCCGCCCGCGCTTCATCATCAGAATATTGTGAAGCGTCAGAACCATTTTCTTGAGGTACCCGAAGTAGCCGAACTGATCCTCACGAGGAACCGCGGCCACCAGAAGGTCGTTATCCCGATCCTCGTAGAAGATCGTCGGAAGATCGCCGAAACCACTCATCGCCTCCGACGGGACCCCAAACAGGTAGACCGCATCGGGACCTTTCCTGATCTGCTCGGTCGTCGCCAACTCGAAGAGATTGGCCAGCGAACACCCCAGGCCGATGAACCGCTGGTGGAAGTACACAAAGACGACCAGCGGGCCCACGACGGCCGGGTAGCAGATCCACTGGTTCGGATCGATCGACAGCCCGTCCAGAGGATTCCGCTCGACCTTCCGGAACTGCCCGGTCCGCTTGTTCATCGGCGGGTCGATGATCATCGGAGGCGCGACCCATACCTGTCGGACAAAAGGCACCCTCCCGAGGAGCTCCCGATACCGCGCGGGAAGCGGACAGTCCTCCGGAACGGCGATCAGTCCCACCTTGCAGCCGGCTGCCACCTGTCGATAAACCCGGGGATGATCCCCGGTGATGTTCTCGCAAAGATCGCGGTAAACCGAGCGAACCAGATGGGCCAGCGTCTCGATCGTTTCGTTGAAGACCCGGTATGGACGCTGGTCGGAACCGCTCGGGCCCGGCTCTGATTGAACCACCATGAACCGGTCGAACGCGCGCCAGAAGTCGTACAGCCCCTCGACGAATTCGTGCAGGGCTCTTCGTCGGCCCGGCTCCAGGAATCGCCGGGCGTCCGGGACCATGCCAGCCACCTGATCCAGCGTGTTCTCGCTCAACGGCCGCAGCAGAGCCAGAAGGGACGAACACCCCCCGCCGTCCTCCTCCTGGCTGAGCCCCAAGAGATCCAGAAGCGGCGACCTGCGCCTGCGCAACGCCGCCACGTACAGGCAAAGAACCCGATAAAAGACATTGCTGTGCGTCAACTCGCGCTTCGAGCCGCACACGGCCCCCTCGGTGTGGATGATGATCTGAGTCCCCTCGGCATCAAAGCGTTTGATTCCCATGTCCCGGCCTCCTGAGTCCGTTTTTCCTCAACGTGCCTTACAGCCCATAAAAAAGGCCGGAGGGCCTCGCTCGGCGCGAAGCCCTTCGGCCTTCACTTCCGGCGGCGCGCTCCACGAACGGGAACCCGCCCGGACTTGAACACCACTCTCACGGCGGCAAAAAAAGCCGCAAGATGACCCATCACTCGATCATCCAGCGGCCTATCCTGCGGCAGGCGGCATCGCGCCGCCCCCCGAGTCTCTGCCTGATGTCACTACTTACAATACCACGGCCCCTTGCCAAGTCAAGTCCGGCGCCGGGACGACCCTTCCCCATGGCGCCTGAATTTCGCGGCGCATCGCCGGGGGCCGTGGACGCTTTCCAATCGGCGGCCGGTTTGGTCAGGCCAGCTCCGGCGGCGCCTCCAGCGTGAAGATAATAACCCTCTCCCCCGTC
>JAPKGY010000771.1 GCA_026647385.1 Phycisphaerae bacterium
GACGAGTTATTTCAAGTAGCAGAGCGACAGTTGCTTCGGACAATCGAGCGACGGGACCGAACGGACAATCGAGCGACGGGACCGAACGCACGCTTGCGCGGGGTGAAACCGATTTCACGGATGATGCAATCGGTTTCACAGGGGAGGGAACCAGTTCCATAGAGGATAGAAACAGGGGATCGAACCGGTTTCATGGAAACCGCATGGGACCGGTTTCATGGACACCGCATGGGACCGGTTTCATAGACACCGCATGGGACCGGTTTCATGGACACCGCATGGGACCGGTTTCATGGACACCGCATGGGACCGGTTTCATAGAAACCGGCTCCGATCGGTGCGCGAAATGATCACTCATATTGGGGACGGAGCGAAAACGATTATCCGACGAGTGATTCCGAGCCGGGCTCTGTGAGCCCGGTCCCGTTCGCCCAGATCCCGGTCCCATCCGAAAAACCAGTATCCCATCGGATCGCGGCGCCCCTCGCCACCGAGCGAGCCATTCAACCTCGCGTCTTCTGCCGCTCGATGTAATCAAAAGCCCTCGCGAGGTAATCCTCGTTCCAGATGTGCTTGACGCTGCCGCCCTCTGCCCACCAGGATTGTCCGGGGAGTAAGGGCCATCGTTTCGCAAGCTCCTGCCCGAGCCACACTTTGAGCCACCGGCGAACCGCTTTGCCGTCGGGGCTTCCTTTGAGCAACACGTGGAGGTGATCCTCCTGAGCCGCCGCATTCAGGTGCTGCCATCCGCCCCGCTCGCAGACCGCCGGCAGGATCGACTGCGCATGAAGACGCTGCTCGACGCTCAGCACGACAGGCGGATACCGGAGGCTCGCAGCCTCGGCGCGCCGGCGACGCTCATCCCAACCGAGAACGGGTCGTCCCGGCTGGTTGTGGCGCCGGTCCACCGTTCCGCGAATATCGCCGTGCAGACGGGTTCCGTACGTGCCGACGGTGATGTGGAGCGCCAGCGGGTGATCGAGCATGGGGGTGTTCCTTCGTCATGGGGATCGCTGTGCTTTTTGCATCGTGCGTTCATTCGGATTCGTGAGGAACCGGATTCGGAGAAACCGGCTCGGAATGCTGGGTGCGATGAGCGTTGCGCCTCCGGGCCTGGAAAACACTCAGACGGCCTTTCCCAACTTCTCAGCCCGTCTTCTGGCCTTCGAGTCTGGCCTGGGCGTCCGCCATCTGCCGGGCGGTCGGGGCCTGGCCGGTGAGCATCATGTCGGCGAAGCAGTCGAAGAGGTACGTGGCGTCGTGCGGACCGGGGCTGGCTTCGGGGTGGTACTGGACGGAGAAGATGGGCAGATCGCGATGCGAAAAACCTTCGAGCGTCTGGTCGTTGAGGTTCTCGTGAGTGGGCACGCCGCCGACCTTGCGAAGTGAATCGACGTCGACGGCGAAGCCGTGGTTCTGGGCGGTGATTTCGACGCGGCGGGTGGCCAGGTTGATGACCGGCTGATTGCCCCCGCGGTGACCGAACTTGAGCTTGTACGTCGTCGCGCCGAGCGCGAGGCTGAGCAACTGGTGGCCGAGACAAATGCCGAAGACGGGCACCTTGCCGACGAGGCCTTTGAGCAGATCGATCGCGTAGCCGACCGCGGCCGGATCGCCCGGCCCGTTGCTCACGAAGACGCCGGTCGGTTTGCGTTCGAGGACCGCCTTGGCGGCGGCGGTCGGCGGCAGGACGTGGACGCGGCAACCGATCTCGACCAGGTTACGCAGGATGTTGTGCTTCATGCCGCAGTCGATGGCCACCACGTCGAACGTGCCCCGCTTGAGCCGGCCGGCCATCGCGAACTCGCTCTCAAAACCGCGGTCCCACGCGAACTCCCTCGTCGGGGCCACGACCTTGACCATGTCCTCGCCGACCAGACCAACCCACCCGCGAGCCCGCGAAACCAGTTCGGCATCGTCGAGGATTTCGGTCGAAATGGCCCCCTTCATGGCGCCCTGGATGCGCAGCCTGCGGGTGATCGCCCGGGTGTCCACCCCCTCGATGCCGGGGATGCCGTGGCAACAGAGGTAATCCTCCAGCGCGCCGGTCGCCCGGAAGTTGGACCGTCGGCGGGCGAGTTCCTTGATGACGAAGCCTTCGACCTTGGGGCTGTCCGATTCAACGTCCTCTTCGGTGACGCCGTAGTTGCCGATCTGAGGGTAGGTCATGGTGACGATCTGCCCGGCGTAGGATGGGTCGGTGAGGATCTCCTGATAGCCGGCCATCGAGGTATTGAAACACACCTCGCCCTCGCGCGTGCCGTCCGCCCCGAACGATTGTCCGGTAAAGACGGTTCCATCCTCCAGAGCGAGCTTGCAGACTTTGGCCGGCATAACAGGATCTCAGCGTGAATCTTCCCGTCGGCCGCTCCCGCGCCCGCGAAGTCCCGACCCACCTGGCCGGTGCTTGCCGGGGCGGACGAGTCACCGGGCCCAACCTCACGCGTAGCGTGCCTACATCACTGTGCTGGCGATTCGCGCTTTGCAGGAATTCGTTTTCCTCGGCAGCAAGTTGAACGACGCACCCGAAAAACTGC
>JAPKGY010000772.1 GCA_026647385.1 Phycisphaerae bacterium
GCCATCCGCGAGTATGTGGATCGCTTCGGCTACAAGATCGGATTTAAACCCGCAGGCGGAATCAGTTCTGCAAAACAGGCGATGGCGTGGCAGTCGCTGATGAAAGAAGAACTCGGCGACGAGTGGCTGAAGAACGACCTTCCTGGCTCAGCAACACCGCCCGTTCGACGCAGTTTTCCAACTCGCGCACGTTCCCGGGCCAGTGGTAGGCCATCAACATGTCGATCGCCGGCGTCGAGATCCGCCGGATGTTCTTGTGGTTGATCCGGCTGTACTTCTCCACGAAATGGTCCGCCAGCAGCAGAATGTCGCTCCGCCGCTCGTGCAGCGGCGGAATATGGATCGGAAAGACGTTGAGGCGATAGTAGAGGTCCTGCCGGAACGTGTCCTCGCTGATGAGTTCCTCGAGATTACGGTTGGTCGCGGCGATGACCCGGACGTCCACCTTGATGGTCCCGGTCCCGCCGACGCGCTCGAACTCCCGCTCCTGCAGGACGCGGAGCAGCTTGATCTGGGTGGCGGGCGTGAAATCCCCGACCTCGTCGAGGAAGATCGTGCCGCCGTCGGCCAGCTCGAACCGTCCTTTACGCTGGGCGAGCGCGCCGGTGAACGCGCCCTTTTCGTGGCCGAACAATTCGCTTTCGAGAATCGTCTCCGGCAGGGCGGCGCAGTTCACCTTGATGAACGGCTTGCCCGCCCGCATGGAGTTGTAATGGATCGCGTTGGCGACGAGTTCCTTGCCCGTGCCGCTTTCGCCGCGGATGAGCACCGTCGTATCGCTCCGCGACACCTGGGCGATCATGTCGTAGACCGCCTGCATGGCCCGCGAGTTGCCGATGATGTTGGCGGGCTTGAACCGCTCCTTCAGCTCATCCTGCAAGCGCAGGTTGTCCTGCAACAGGCGTTCGCGCTCCTCCTGGGCGGACTGTCTCAGGCGGACGGCCTGGGCGATCATCGAGGCGATAATCGATACGAGGCGGACGTCCTCGTCAAGCGAGACCCCGTCAGCCACCGGCCGATCGACGCTCAAAGCGCCCAGAACCTCGTTGCCCAGTTTGATCGGCACGCAGATAAAGGAGATGTCGTCCTTGCTGAGGTTCCTGCGCGCCTGCGTCCGATCGAGGAAGAGGGGATCCTCGGACAGCCGCGGGATCACTGCCGGCTTTCCCGTCTGGATGACCCGGCCGGTAACGCCCTCACCGGGCTTGTACAGGCCGCGCTGGACCTGGCTGGCCGACAACCCGTGGGCCGCCTCGACAAAGATCTCGCCGGTCTGGCGGTTCACCAGGGACAGCGTTCCGCGGATCAGGCCCAGGTGGTCGTGCAGCAGCTTGAGCACCGGTCCGACCACGTCCCGCAAGTCCATGCTGGTATCGAGAGCCCGGCTGACCTCGAAGAGCAGTTGCAGTTCCTTGACGTCGCCGCGTATCCGCGGTTTCCGGGTCGAAACGGGCATGGGGTTGGGTCCTCGCTTGTACGCTCGCCGTAACGCAGGGCCGCGTTGCCGGGTCCGCGACCGCTCGGGCCTTCGCCCCGGGCGGCTGGCCATACCCGCCGGTTCAAGTCCGGTAGCGAACCTACCGGATGGTAGGATAGCAGGGTTCAGGATACAATCAAGTGATTTTCTCGCCCGAGGCAGGTGGAATCGCGCCGAAACCGGCTTTCTGCCGAAGATAACCGGGTATGTTGCCTCGAATCCTGGCGAGGCCTAGAAAGAGCCATATGAATCGAAACCGGACAGGTCGCAATTGGGCGGTCGCGCTTGGGGAGGCCGCGTTCCTGGCTTGTATCTGGGCGGGCGGCTGTGTTCCCGGCACGGGCGGAAATCCGGGAGTGGACGGGACCGACGGGAACGTGGGCGTGGACCCGGGGGCCTACCCGGATCTGAAAGTGCAGGGCGAACCGAACGGATCGTTCGATCAACCGATCACCGTGGTGCTGGACGGGTCGAACCGGGGGCAACTCGCCGGGACGATCAGTTCCGCCGGCGATCTGGACATGTATGTGTTCACCACCCTGCAGGCCGGGGATCGCCTGATCGTGGACTTGTCGGCGCCGGTGGGCAGCCTGGACGCGGACATGGCCCTGTTTGATGAGGCCGGTCGGATCCTGTTCGAGAACGACGACCGCAGCCTGAACCCGCCGCTGCTCGATCCGTACGCCAATCAGATCATCCGGCGGGAAAGCCGCTTGTACTACCTGGCCGTCTACCGCTCGCCGCTGGCGGCGGAGCGGAAGATCGGGAGGTATGAGGTGTTAATCACGCTCGTTCCGGGCGGGCAGGTGCCGCCGGGCGAGGGGCAGCTCGTGGTGCTCGATTTCGACGGCGGGTCGATCGTCCTGATCGACAGTTCGTACGCGGTGGGCGCCTTCGATACGGCGGACATTTCGCCGGTGTACGCGGGGATGACGGCTGCGGTCCGCAATCGCGTCGACGCCACGCGGTACACGCGCCCGGGCACGCCGTGATAAAGGTCGGACTGAAGGAAAATCCGCGCCACCTGGTCCACTTTCACATCCGGCACGTCCGACTCGT
>JAPKGY010000773.1 GCA_026647385.1 Phycisphaerae bacterium
GCTTCCGGCGAAGCACCCGCCCGGTCTCTTCGATCACCCGATCGCGCAGCAGCCACCAGCCCTCGTCGTCGAATCGGCGTAATCCCTCCAGGGCGACCGCCAGCACGGCCACCGGCTCGCCCTCGCGGCGCGCTTCAGCCACCGCGATCTCAGCCATCCGGACAAAATCCAGGCGATTCAGGACGCCGCTGCCGCGATCCGTTCGCCGGACGATCTGCAGGCACTCATAATCCCGCACGTGAAGCCAGAACTCGGTGATGACGTCCGCGAACCCATCGAGCTGGTCAGGGTCGGCCGGCGCCGCTTCATCGAGATCCCCGACGACGACCAGTCCGATGGATCGGTGGGACGGCGCGTCGAGGTTTTCCGTGCCCGCCGCCTCGTAGTCGCGAATCGGGAACATCCAGACCGCCGGCCCCCTGGCTTGCGTCAGCGCGCGCCGGTCCACCGAGCCCGACGGCTCCGTCCTGCCGCCGAGGTTCGAGCCCTCCTCCGATTCGGTCGCGAGTTCATCCACCAGCGGCCCGTGGCTTGGGTCGCCCCGGATGTATCGACGCCCGACGGACACGACGTGGCTCATGAGACTCGTGGGGGCGAACAACGTGTTAGGCGTGCCGACTTCGTCGGTCAACAGCCGGAGCACCTGGCCGCCTTCGACCACGTGGAACAACCGGACCCGTTTGGCACCCAGCATGTCCAGAAGCAGCTCCCGCAGGAATTGATCGAACGCCGGCCAGGGCGACCCGACGCCGCCGCGGCGACTCCACCAGTGCAGGAATAAGCTGCTGACGCGGTTCAGGTCGAGGCGGCATTCCAGGCCGCGATCTTCCGTCCGTCGCGGACGACCGGAAAACTGGCTGCCCATGACCTCCGGCGGTGCGTCGGCGCGCTCGGTATCGTTCGTGCGGAGTGGCCTCATGACGTCCCCTCCTTGCGCGTTTCGGGGAAGAGTTCCGTGAACTCCGACGGCCGAAGCCGCTTGATCAAATCAAGGACCCTGGTAAAGCTCTCCACGACCGCGGGGTCCAGCTTGGTTCCGGCGTCCTGCTTGAGGATTCCCAGGGCCTTGTCGGCGTCGTAAGGGCGGCGGTAGGCCCGATCGGAGGTCAGGGCGTCGAAGACATCCACCACGTGCATGATTCTGCCGGCCAGCGAGATCTCCTGGCCGCGCAGTCCGTGGGGGTATCCCGTCCCGTCGAAGTTCTCGTGATGTTCGATGACCGTCCGCATCACACCGGCCAGCGCTCCGATCGGGCGCAGCACCTCGTAGCTCATCTGCGGATGCCGCTTGATGATGGCGTACTCGTCCTCCGTGAGCGGGCCGGGCTTGGTGAGGATGGCTTCGGGGATTCCGATCTTGCCGATGTCGTGGAGCAGGCCCGCCCACTCCAGTTCCTGCAGGATCTCCGGCGGCAGGCCCATCTCCTGCCCGGTCATTCGTGCCAGGATGCCCACGCGCTCGGAGTGCCCGCAGGTGTACTGATCCTTTTTGTCGATGGCGCTGACCAGGGCCCGCACCGTTTCGAAGGACGTTCGCTTGAGCCGCTCGACCAGGTTGAGGTTGCGAAGGACGTGCCCGCCGTAGGCCAGTACCGAGTCGAACAGCAGCATCTCGCCGGAGTGGAATTCCTTGTGGCAGCGGATCGCGCACATGACCAGCGGGGTGTTCCCCTCGTGCTCGCGGAGCGGGCCGGCCATCAGATACGTTCTCTCCTCCGGCTGCTGGCTGCAGTTCGTGACCAGGGTCTTCACCAGAACGCGGGACTCCTCGCGAACGGTCGCAGCCAGGCTCTCCGCCTCCGCCTCCAGACTGGCGGGCAGGTCGCATTTCGCGCAGTCGTCCGGCTCGCGGTGGACGAACTCGTCTTCCGCGCGGTATCGGCCGACCAGCCAGACGCCCTGCGCGTTCAGGCTGACTCGAAGCCGCTCGCACAGCAGTCGCTTCAACTGGTATGGATCAGTCAGGACCGCCACCTGCGCGGTCACGTCGAAAATGAGGTTGATCTGCTCGTACATCCGCAGCACCTCGTCCGCGAGCGATTCGTTCTCGTGGACGAGCTGCTCGCAGCGGGCGAGGTGAGCCTGGAGATCGGCGGTTTGCGGGTCCGCTCCACCGACCGGCTGACTCTGCGCGGTATGGACGAACGGGGCGCTCATGGGTTCACTTCAACTCCGCGACCGCCTCCGTGGCCCGGGCGGCCAGTTTCGCCTCGACGAGCTGGATCAATCGCGACGGGCTGAACGGCTTGGGATGAACGTCGCCGCCGACCGCTCGGATCTGATCGGCGATCTCGCGCTGATCGCACCGTGAGGTCAGAACGATCGCTCCGCCGGACAGGAGACCTTCGCTCGTGGCCGCGGTAAGCAGCTCCAGCCCGGTCATTACCGGCATGTTGACGTCGGTAATCAGCAGATCGACCCCGCCCTCCCGCAAGCGGTTCAGGGCTTCGCCGCCGTTGCGCGCCTCGGACACCGTGTGCCCGTTGCGCTTCAGCCACAACGACACAACCCGCAGGATGTGGGGGTCGTCCTC
>JAPKGY010000774.1 GCA_026647385.1 Phycisphaerae bacterium
TCGGGCGGATACCATCGACCACCGATGGCCGGTTCCGAACCTTACATCCCGTACGATTCGCGGCGGCGCACCCGGCGGACGTGGATCATCCGCGCGTTGGCGGCCTTCGTGGTGCTGGCGACCGTCGGCTACGCGGCCTTGCCCTGGTGGCTGCCGACGCAGTGGATCTCGCGCCGGTTGGTCAACCAGTTGTCCGCCGACCTGCGGCGAACGGTGACCATTGACCGCGTGCGCATCGGCTGGGTCGACGGCGTGGTCTTCGAAGGGATCACGATCGCCGATCGGCCGGGATCGGCGGACCCGTTCCTCGCGCGCGTCGAACGGCTTCGCTGCGACTTCGAGCCGATCGCCACCCTCCTGACCGGGCAGGTCGATGAAATCGTCGTTGACGAGCCCGCCTTCAACCTGGCCATCGACGAGGACGGGCGACTCAACATCAGCGACCTCGGCGAGCGGCAGGGGGGCGCGCTGCCGGCGCGGAGTTTCCTGGTCCGTAACCTGGTGTGCCGCGTTCGAACGCCCAAGGCCTCGGAAACCGTGCGGTTCGACCGGCTCGAGTGCAGCGTCGACCCCGCCACGGGCAAGCTGCGCTTCCTGGGCGAGGTTCGCCCGCAACGCGAACTCGTGGTGGGCCCGGGGGAGCAGAAGAGGCAGCTCCGCATCGACGCGGAGATCCTGGTCCCGAGACTGAACCCGGCGGTGCAACTTGGCGGAGGCTTCACGGTTCAGTGGGCGGCGCTGTCGCTCTCCGATTTGCCCCTGAAGGTGATTCCGCGACTGCCGATCGAGCAGGTGGACGGCACCACGACCGGTACGTTGCTGGTTCGGACCGAGGAAGACCTGAATCTTGACTTCGATCTGAACATCGAGATGAAGGGCGTACGCGTTCGCCGCCTCGATCACCCTCGGGTCGCCCAGGTGCCGGACGCCAAAGTTCAGGCAGCCGGCGGCTGGGACCCGAACACCGACGTGGTCGTGCTGCGATCCATCGCCTACGAGACGCCGGGCATTCGGTTCGCCGGTAAAGGCACCGGGGATGATGCGCCCGCGATCCGGCTGGACTTGCAGGGAACTCCGCCGATGGAAGCCCATGTGGCCGGCGCGGTCAAGGACTGGAACCGCCTGCGGCGGGAGGTGCCGACGATCGAACGGATCGCGGCCGAAGCCGGCGTCAAACTCGTCGGCGGGGCCGACTTCAAACTGGATGCGAAACGCGAGCAGTTGACCGATCAGCTCAGCGTGACCGTGGACGCCACAAGCACCGCATGCCGCGTGGAACGGCGGGGCCGGACATGGTTCGATGCGCCGGGTGATCTGGCGAAGCAACTCCAGGCGGACCTGACGTTGACCCGCCGCGACGGTTACCACCTGCATCCCGCGTTGAAGCTGACGCTGGGGGGCACCTCGGTGGAGGGTGGCGGTCGGGTGGTTCTGCCGGTGAGGGAGGAGGATTCGGAGCCGGTCGATCGGGTGAAGGCCTGGCTCGAGACGACCGTGCCGTCGGCGGCGGGCGAATGGGGCTTTCGGTGCGCCGACATCGACCAGCTCCGGCGACTGTCGCCCGTGCTGGCGGATCTCCAGTGGCTGAAACACTGGCGAGGCCCGATCGAGGCGAAGGTCGCGGCCCAGCCTCAACAGACCGCGAATCGTCTGCATGCGCTGGTGAAGATGGCGCCGGAAACCGCCGTGAACGCGGGTGATTTCTTCGCCAAGGAACCAGGTCAGCCGCTCGCGCTGGAGGTGGGATGCGACCTGCCCGTCGGCGCGGAGCATCGATTCGACAACCTGGTGCTGGCGGTCACCCATGGGGAAGGGACGCTGAGGCTGGATGAAGGTGCGGCGCTGGACGCCCGCTTCGCGTTCGCGGATACAGGCCAGGGGTACGACGTGCTCCCGGTGGAACTCGATGCGACCTGGCGGCTGCCCGTGCGGATCAGCACCGTCGAGCGGATCGGCGCGCTTTGGCCGGGATGGGGGCGGATACTGGCGGACGGCGGCCCGAGGCGGATCGCGGGCGACGCCGCGGTGGTGCTGGAGGGGCGATATTCTTCCCGGCCCGGCGATCGGCTCGTGCGATGCGGGGCCGAAATCAACGCCGACAGCCTCGCCGTTCGATGGGACGACGTCGTGGATAAGCAGGCCGGCGTAGCCGTGTCCGCGTCGATCGAAACGCGGCGGGAGGAATTGGGTGAGGGCGGCGATACACGCTGGACCGCCCAGGTCCGCCGACCCTCGGGTACGGTCAGCGGCGAGCTGCGCTCAAGCGTCGAAACCGACGGCGTCGAGCACTTGCGTCTGCGGGTCGATCTGACCGACGTCGGCGCGTGGCTGTCGCTGAGCCCGCGAGCGCAGGACAGGGTTCGGGAGTACCGGCCGATCGGCGGCCTCACCGCGACGTTCGACAGCCTTTTTGCCGGAGACGGATGCAACATCGCCTGGGCGGCCGACGCGACCGACCTTGGCCTGGATGTTCCGCTTCACGGCTTGATCACAAAGGCGCGGGGAGTACCCGCCCAGGCGGGGGGCCGGG
>JAPKGY010000775.1 GCA_026647385.1 Phycisphaerae bacterium
GGGGAGGTGTATCTGCCCGGGGGTTTGGCTCGCAAGTGGCCGAACGCGGCGAAGGAATGGCCGATCGCATCCGCTGGAACGGCGTACCTCCAATGCGCCGCGGGCTTTGTCGCTCGTGGCGGTGGCGACCCGCGCGGCCATCGCAACGCGAGCGAACATCAGCCCTCACGCCGAGCTCCGCGCGAGCTGTCGCTCGCGGCTCTTTGCGGTCGCGCGACTGCGTACGATGCTTGAAGACCGGCACCGACTCATACCAAACGCGCGAGGGTCGGGGAGGGTGATGGCGTTGCGGAGGTGCTGTGCGCGCAGAGCAGGCCCCGCACCAAGGCGGGGCCTGAAGTCCGTCCGATGGGAAGTGAGTCGCTGGTTTCGGCCGCCGTCTCAGGCGAGCGTCGAGCCCCAGCTCGCGTCGTTCATCACCGTCGGGATCGATTCATCCGGAACGGTGGGCGCACCCGGGATTTCCGGCGTCTCATCGCGGGTGAACATGGCCTCCAGGGTGGAGACCGCCGCCTCGCTGAGTCCTTTCACCAGAGCGTTCTGGACCTGCGGATCACAGCCGGCGACCACGACGTACAGCGAGGCCGCACTGACCAGCGCACACACCTTTACTCGCAAGTGTTTCCCGAGATAAGAGTCGAGTCTCATGCCCGCTCTCCCATGTAAAAGCTTACTTAATAAAAAGTTAGGACAAGCCGGCCGTCGCGTCAGCGCGGTCTGCTCCTCGCTAACACCTCTCAAGGCGTTTATCGACCGGGGGGTTTATCGGGTTGAGTAGGTTTCACCCTGGGCCGAGCCGATGAGGATGTCAGTCCGCCTTGAAGGGACGGCCGCGCGGCCCTAGTCTGTTGCACGACCGATAATCCAAACACCGAGGAGACCAGGCATGCGGGTTCTGTGTGTAAACGGCAGTCCGAGGAGAGACGGTAATACAGCCATCATGTTGCGCCGCGTGGGCAAACGATTGGAGAATGCCGGAGGCATCTTCGATGAGTTGTACCTGGAGGGCCTGAATCTTCAGCCCTGCGGTGCCTGCGGCGTTTGTGCCCAGATCAAGGATGGCCGATGTCATGGCCGGGACGATGACGGCAACCAGATGATCGAGCGGTCCCGGACGGCCGATATCATTCTCCTGGGCTCGCCGGTCTATTTCGGGTCGCTTACCGCCCAGATCAAGATCTACATGGATCGGGTGGGTTACGTAAGCCGTACGGGAGATTGCTTCCTGAGGCGCAAGATCGGGGCGGCTGTCGTGCCGGCCCGACGGGCGGGACAACTGTTTACGTTCGCGGAACTGAACATGTGGTTTCATATCAACGGCATGGTCGTGCCGGGCAGCCGATATTGGAACATTGGGCATGCCCTCAAGGAAGGTGAAATCCTGAACGACGCCGAGGCGCTGGCGACGCTGGACGAGTTGGCTGAGAATCTGGAGTGGCTGGCGCGGCGGATTCGTTAGGAAACGTCAGAATCGTAGATTCGCCGTGGCGAAAGTCAAAAAGTCGGAACGTCAAGACGCCAGGACGTCCAAACGGCAAGAAGGGGGAGGCTCTATTGAGTGAAGACCAGGTGCGACCGGAGGAGGGGGGCGACGGCGTCGCCGGAACCGCGAGCCAGGGCGAAATGGATGCAAGTGTCGTGCTCAAGCGGTTGGGCCCGGTGGTGCCGCTGGCGATCATCGTCACGATTTGCACGGTGATCGGCCTGGTTGTTCTGGCGGGGCACATGAAGCCGGTGAGCCACTGGCTCCGCGAGCAGGGAGCCTGGGCGATCCTTGTGTACGTGGCGGGTTTCGCTCTGTTGGCCGGCTTCGGGCTGCTGCCCACGCACATTCAGGCGATTCTGGGCGGGTTGGTGTTTGGTCTGTCGCGCGGGCTGGCGGGTGCCTTGGCCGGCATTCTGGGGGCGGCGACGATCGCGTTCGTGATTGCCCAGAAAGTGTCCGGCCAGCGCGTGGTCGGCCTGATCGCCGAACAGCCGAGGTGGAAGGCGGTCTACGACGCGCTGCTGGGCGGCGGCTTCTGGCGCACGCTGGGAATTGTGACGCTAGTGCGCGTCCCGCCCAATTCGCCGTTTGCGATCACGAATCTGGTCTTGGCCGCCACGCGCGTTCGCTGGTTGGCTTATGCGATCGGCACCGTGGTGGGCATCGCGCCGCGGACAGCTGCGGCGGTATGGATCGGCTCGCAACTGGCCGACTTCGACCTGGCGGACACCCGCCGTACGTGGTTCTTCGTCGGCGGCCTCATCACCCTGGTCGTCGTGGTGGGCATCATCGGCGCGATCGCGAAACGAGCGCTTGAGAAGGTGACAACGGCCAATCAACACAAAGAGACGCCGGGGCCGGTGAGCGAGATGCAAGAATCATCCTGACCCCTCCCGGGAGGCTTGGGTCCGCGATCGGCCGTCAGCGGACAACCGCCGGTGTCGAAGCTGACTGCCTCGCCACTGATCAAGATTCCGGCATTGGCGACGAGGATGTCGAGGCTGCCAAAGTCTTCTGCGCAGACGGCTTGGGCTTCGGCTAC
>JAPKGY010000776.1 GCA_026647385.1 Phycisphaerae bacterium
ATGTCACGCTCGATGATCTGTTCCTGCAGGGCAATGGTGTGGGTCGAAACGACGACCCGGGCCCCCGCGACCGCCTTGGCGATCGCCGGCGCCAGATACGCGAAGCTTTTTCCGACGCCCGTGCCCGCCTCCACGAGCAGGTGACGGGACGACTCGAACGCCCGCTCCACCGCGGCAGCCATCTCGAGCTGCTCCGGCCTGTGCTCGTACTTGTCGAGCCGTCGGGCGATGAGACCGTCGGGGCCGAGAATGGTGGAAACCTTCATGGCGAACACGCCCTGTACGGGCCGGTTACCGAGACGCAGGAAGAAATGACGCGGACAAACGGTTGAAAGTGGAAAATCGAGAATGGGGAAGGCGACTCCGTGTCCCAGAGCACCCGCCGAGTGCGTGAAACCTTTCTCAATTCTCCATTCTCAACTCTCAACTGCTCCTCGCCTTCCTGCCGGATTATAGTCTGAAACAGGCGGCCTACCGCAACAGCTCGGTCACGAACTGGATCGTGAAAAGGATCGTGAAGGCCGAACACAGGACGGCCGTCAGCGTGATGACGATGGTGATGAAGGTGGGACCGCGGATCCAGCTTCCCTCGGTCATGGTCGCGATGATGTGCGGCCGGGCGAGGATGAGCATGCAGATGACCATGGCGCCCTGGGTCGGCCAGAGCGAGATCGAGTGAAGGTAGCTGTAGATCCAGACCCATTGGGGGACGGCGCGGTCCCGGCCGGTGCCCGCACGCAGGAAATGGCCGGTGATGTAGTACTGCTCGATGCGATTACCACTGTCGTCGTGGATGATCTCCTTCCAGCCGTTTTTGGCGTCGCCGCCGAGTTCGGCGTAGAGGATCGTGTAGGCCAGGATGTTGATGAGCCCGCCGAAGATGACCCAGATGCAGATGATGTTCCGCGTGCGACGCTGCAAAGGCTATTCCTCGAAGCGGGTTCCAGTCGCGAAATCGGTGCCGGCGCCCGACGTCGAGAATGGTGCCCCGGCGCGCCGGGACAGCATTGAGCAAGACCCCGCGTCTTCGTGGATGGGCCACGGATGCGAGATTACCTTCTCCATTCTCAACGCTCCCTTTTCAACTCTCCCAGGCCCCTATCTCAGCACAGGTTGGCATCGGGGGCAAGTCCGGGGCCACCGACGCACCAATTGGGTGGCCCTGACCGGTTTGGCGGGCCCCGGTCACAGTCAGAGCCCGGAGCGGGAGCGACGGGTCAAAACCGCGGCTGCAGGCGCCGCCCGACCCGAGCCCAGAGCGGGAGCGACGGGTCAAAACCGCGGTGGCAGGCGCCGCCCGACCAGAGCCCAGAGCGGGAGCGACGGGCCAAAACCGCGGTGGCAGGCGCCGCCGGACCAGAGCCCGGAGCGGGAGCGACGGGTCAAAACGGCGGTGGCAGCTGCCGCCCGATCCGAGCCCGGAGCGGGAGCGACGGGCCAAAACCGCGGCTGCGGGTCGCGTCTCCCCAAGTGGGAAAAACGCGGTCGCTTTGCGATTCGGCCAGGCGTTTTATCCGCCAGGGCGGATCTCCGAATACTCCGACTTGGGGCTCTGAAATGCAGGCCCCGCGCTTCCGCTTGGGGGCTCTGAAATGCGGGCCCCGCGCTTCCGCTTGGGGGCTCGGAAATGCGGGCCCCGCGCTTCCGCTTGGGGCTCTGAAGTGCGGCCGCCGCGATTTCCTCCGCCAGCACGGATCTCCGAACACTCCGACTTGCGGATGTGAGAGGGGAGGCGACGCAACAGCTACCTGTCGAGGTCCTGGGCTTCCATTGTATAGGCGACTGCATTGTTGATCTGTGTCGCGTTCCAGAGATAGCCGGTGCTGCCGTGTTTCGTCCAGGTCCGGGCGTCGGCAGCTTGCTTTCCGGCGGCGCGAAGGGCTTTCGTCGCCCACGCTTTGAGCTGATTCATGACCGGCTCCGGCTTCAGGCTGGCGTAGGACACCACAATATGAACATGATTGCTCCGAACCGCCAGGCCGTAAACGTCCCAGCGCTTGTGACGGCAGTGTTCCTCGATGGCGTTGGCGACGAGCAGGCGGGCGACGGGGTCGAGGAAGACAGGCGTTCCTTTCAGTTGCGAGTGTTCCCACCGGACCCGAGGGGAGTTGGGCTGCAGGGCGGGTGTTCCGTAGGTGTTGTTGCGCCGATCGACCGTCCTCCTCGACGGCGGACTGCGCGATCTCCTCGGGCGTGAGCCGGATGCCGGAGTAGACGACGTCGAAGCCGGCGTGGCGCGCGGCCACGGCGATCACCTCGGCGCCGTTCGAGTGGCCGTCGAGGCCGGGCTTGCCGACGACGAGCCGCGGCCGGTGCCCGCGCGCCGCCGCGAACGCCTCGATGCGCGCCCGCAGCCGCGCCGCGCGCGCCTCGTCGACGTCGAGGCGCTGGCCGTCGACGCCGGTCTGCGCGCGGTACTCGCCGAACACGCTCCGCAGCGTATCCGCCCACTCGCCGGTCGTCACGCGGGCGAGCGCGCACTCGATCGACGGCTCCATGAGC
>JAPKGY010000777.1 GCA_026647385.1 Phycisphaerae bacterium
CGATTCTCAGGCACGAAGGCGGTGAAAAGAAGACGATCCCGCCGGAGGTTGCCCGCGAATTCGGTGACAAGATCCGGCCCGGCCTGAAGATGATCGACGATTTCTGGCAGAGTGTGGTGGAGGATGCCCGGCCTGTGCTCGACGACGACCAGAACGTGAAGTTCGAGGAAATGACCGGCGGGTATCGAAAGATGACCAAACGGCTCGATAACCGATTGGAACGTTGGTCGCGGGGCGAGATCAAGGAGAACGAAGAGCTCATGGACGATCTTGACGCGGATGAGGCTGAGGTGACCAAGGAGGGGGTGAAGCCCAAGGAGTACGTGGCAGCCGAACGGCAAAGCCGCTGGCGCATCGACATGATGGGCCCGCAGGAGTGGCAGCAATTCGCCAATCGGCTGATGAAGATCTGCCAGTTCGACGATACGCAACGCGAGGCCAGCCGAAACCTCCTCGACGAATACAAGGGCAAAGCCAACGCGATCATGACCAAGGAGTGGAAGGCGAAAGCTCTGACCAACCGCGTACGGCGCCAACTCGAAGAACGGGCACCCAAGCAGCCGCTGGCGCCCTACAGCTTTCATCTGGACCGGGAGTATAAGCAGTTGGTTCAGCCTGTTCAGGACATGACCTCGTCCTTCCATCGGGACCTGCTTGCTCTGGCCAGGCCCGAACAGCGCGATCTGCTGTTCGCCCAGCTCCGCAAGCTCGGCACGGATAACGGCATGCTTCCCGAGGAAATGACAAACCTTGAATCCTGGCTCACGCCTCCCGCTGACCCCGCCGGAGGGCCAATGACGAGCGGAGTCTCCCGGTCGCCTGGGTGATGATCCGTTTGATGGTGCGCCGTGAAAGTGGTCAGGAAGATCCGAGGTATGAGGCGACCCACGCGACTTCCCGCCGAAACGGTCGCGTACCCTTGCGATCCTCCCCCCCGGCAGGGTGATTGGAGGATCGCGCAAGCCGGGCTATGATGGTGACCCGCAGAATCAATGTCAGAGTGAATTCTCCGGGCTGACGAGAGAGCTCGCCGGGGCGGGTCGCCGAGGCGGCCCATGTCACGCTTGCCGCCGGTACCTTGACGCGGCGGGTTCAGCGGGACGTGGTCCATCGCGTTCAGATCGAGCGGGAGCGAGGGAAGCATGAGTCGGCAGGATCGCGTTTTGCGGGTGGGTGTTTTCGGGCTTGGGCATTTGCACCCGCGGGCGTATATGCCTCTGTTCGAAGCGGTTCCGACGACAAAGGTGACGGCCGTCATGGAGGCGGACGGATCGCTGCGCGACGCGTTTGTGCGCGACTTCGGGGTGAGGGGCTTTGCAACGGTCGACGAGATGCTGATGGGGAACAGGCCGGACGTGGCAGCCATTTTTCTGCCGCATGCGGATTGCCCGGCTGCCGCCGAGGCCTGTGCAGCCGCCGGCGTCCACCTCATGGTCGAAAAACCGATGGCCGCCGACGTGGCGGGGGCGGAGCGGATCGTTCAGGCCGCCCGCCGGCACGGCGTGAAGCTGACGACGGGCTACTGCTGGCGGTTACACCCGGTGGCGGCCGAGTTCAAACGGTTGATCCAAAGCGGCGTCATCGGCCGGCCGGTCGGCGCGGAAGGGCGATGTGCGGCCGGAAGACTCACGCGCTATATCGACGGCCACGCGCCCTGGATGCTCCGGAAAGCGCGGTCCGGCGGCGGACCGATGTATAACCTCGGCGTACACTGGATCGATCTGTTCCGCTGGATGCTTGGGGACGAGGTTGTTGAAGCCTCCGGCACGAACGTCAAGGTCAACACGCAATACGACATCGAGGACAACTCCTTCGCCCACCTGCGGTTTTCCAAGGGAACGGTGGTTGCCCTGGATATCAGCTACACCGTGCCGGACTCGTTCCCCCACGGCCGGGACCTGTACCTGGCGGTTCGGGGGACCTGCGGGGCGATCTCCTGGTCGCCGGCCTACGAGGGGCAGAAGGACGAACTGTTCGTGTGCAGCGATCATCCGGAGCTCGCCGGGTCACCGCAACGGGTTCAGCCCTATGAGCTGCCGTCGGTCAAAGGGTACTCCGGCTTGATGGGCCTGGAGTACGTGCGGGGCTTCGCGGATGCGATACTCAACGATCGTGATCCGGTGATCTCCGGAGACGACGGCGTGGCGGCGCTGAAAGTGGTGGAGGCCGTCTATCGCAGCGACCGCGAACGGAAGTGGGTCCCGGTCATCCGGTGAGAGAGTGCTCGTGATCCTGGGTGGCATGGGTCGCCTCGGCGACTCGCCGCGGCGAGCCGGCTTTTGGGCCCGTGTTTCCTGCCATTGTCACGAGCACGCTTCGCTCGCCGATGCCACCCGGCCGAGGAGACGTCTGTGAAGTCGGAAGAGATGAAGTCCGCTGGCGCGGGACGGGTCATGTCGATCGATGCCCTGCGCGGCTTCGATATGTTCTGGATTACCGGCGGTGTGCCGTTACTGCTTGCGCTGGTCAAGGTGTTCGTCGATCCGCCCCCTC
>JAPKGY010000778.1 GCA_026647385.1 Phycisphaerae bacterium
GTAGTCGAAGTAGGTGTAGTCGTGCTGGGATTGGATGGAACGAAAACCCCGGGCGACGGCCTCCTCCAGTTCGCCGGCGTGCCAACTCTGGACGATTTGCCCTTCCGGAATCCCCAGTGAAAGCCGGTCAGCCCAGGCTATGCTCGTACGACCATGTTCGCGCACAAAGCTGTTCATCTTGTTCATGAACCACTTTTGCATCAGGCGCGGGTCGCTGATGCCCAGCTGAATCATCCGTGCCTTGCAGCGAGAGCAAGCCTTCCAGTGTACGTCGCCCGCCTCATCGCCGCCGAGGTGAATGTAGGGGCTGTCGGGAAACATGGCCATCGTTTCAAGCAATATGTCCTGAAGCTCCGCGATCGCCCGGTCGGACCCGAGGCAGATCTCCCGAGTCGCACCGGGAGGCAGCGGCTTTCCGTCGGGTCCAAGGCAGCTGCCGTCGGTGATCACCGTGGCTGCCTGCGTTGCATGGCTCGGCATTTCGATCTCGGGCACAATGGTGATGCGCAGACGTTTGGCGAGGTTCACGATCTCGCGCACGTCCTCCGCGGAGTAATAGCCCTCCGCCTGTGACGATGCGTTCCACGAGCCCGCCACTGGCTTGACCAGTTTCGGATACTTCGAAACCTCCAGACGCCACGCCTGGTCGTCGACGACGTGCCAGTGAAAAACATTGATCTTGACCGTCGCCAGGGCATTCAGCAGATCCAGAATGGTCTTGCGGGTGACGAAATGGCGGGAGCTGTCCAGCAGGTAGCCGCGCCAGCCGAAGCGCGGAGCATCCGTGATCCGAACGCAGGCCAACGGATACTCCGTCCGGCCCTCGTCCGCCTGATGGGGGAGCAATTGGCAAAGGGTCTGTACGCCGTAGAAGAGTCCCGCACCTTGTGCGGCGACGACCGAGACACCTTTGGGACTCACGTTCAGTTCATAGCCCTCATCCCCGAGGTCGGTACGAGCTGGTTCCCGATGCAGGCGGATCGCAGCTTCAAGGCGGCTGAGATCCGAGTCGGCGAGAACACGCAGCCTGAGCCCGGTTGAGCGTTTGACATATTCGGCGAGAACCCGAGCACAGTCCGCTTCCGACTTGACGACCTGAATCGTCGTCTTCGGCCCGAGAATGAATTCGCCCTCGAGGTCGGTGATCTTGGCGGGAAGGGGTATCAGGGCCGGCTTCGCGGGCGGTGCCGCGTGCAGGGTCGATCCGTCCGGTAACAAAGCCACCATGGCCACGGTCAGCCAGAGGCGTCTTGCGTTTCGGTTCAATGCATTCTCCTTTGTGTGGCGGCGCGAGCCGTTTGCCGGCCGTCCGCAAAAACTCGTAAAGCCTCGGGGGCGTCGATGAGTCGCAGGTTTGGGGCATCTGTCCATATGCTGAGCGCCGTTTCCGGTAGGAGAGTTTCGTTGTGGTGCGGCCATCCTGGCTGCACCACAAGGGCCGGGCGAAGCGGTCCAACCGGAAACGGCACTGAGAGAACTATCACTGCGATGCGGAGCACAATGTGCGGTTGACGGTCGTCTGGTCTTCTTGCCCATTCATGAGCGTAGCTGATCCGGAATTCCCCGACCGGCCGGGATCAAGAACAACCGGAACGCGCCCCGCATCTCTGGGTTTCTGTAAGGTATGGTACAGGTATGGCGCCCGTGACGCCACAGAACCGCGAGCCCCATACTCACCCCGCGAGGATGGGGGGGGCGCGATGATGTGAGGTGGAACGGATCGAACCACCAGGGTGGTTTCGTCCGCCGTCGATCCTTGAGTCGCCCGGCGTGGTTGCTGACTCGGCACCCCTGGGCCGGTTCGGGAAGATGGCGTTCGATCACTTCGGCTTCGCGTGCAGCCGGACGTCGGCGATGGCCTGGGTCATGAGATCGAGGGTCTCGGCCGTCTTGGGCGTGGCCGCGGGTCGGGCCTGTTGTACGTGGTCCTCGATGACCGCCAGCTTGTCGAGAACGGCGGGTTTCGTCTTTCGCGAGCCGGAGGCCTCGCGGACGATCTCGCGGAGGTCCCACAGGTCCTGGCTGAGCGTATGGGGTGCCTCGTGCCCGAAAAATCGTTGCTGCACACGCTCACGCATGGCTTGGGCGGTGAGCGTCGGCGACCAGGTGGCTTCGCGCCAGACGAAGCCGGTGAGGACGTAAGGCATCACGTCCGTTGGGAAGGGGATCTGCTTGTGGAATGAGCCCGTGCTGAAGCCCGGCTCGAACGCGGTGATGAGCCCGAACAGGCCGGACTCGGCCGCGCGACCGGCATCGGCGACGAGCTGGTCCAGCGGGCGAGCGTAGTACTGCTGCCAACGCATGACCTGGCGCGAGAACGCGACGGCGGGAAGCGCCCGGTCGGCGGATTCGGGGAAGGCCCAACTGTCGCGAGCTTCCATCCACTCGATGCGGCTACCTGCGCGCCGACCGCGAGCGTGCGCGCTACTCGCGCGTGATCTGAGCATCGGACCACGGGTTCCGCACTGCAGCGTAGAAT
>JAPKGY010000779.1 GCA_026647385.1 Phycisphaerae bacterium
TGCGTTTTGTGCAGGAAGACTACCTCGAACGCGGCTACTTCGGACCTCCGACGGGTGCGTTTTCATGCGGCGACCCGCTGCTCGATCGGATCTGGCTGGTCGGGGTCGAGACGCACCTTGGCTGTTGCGAGGACGCCCTGGTCGACAACCCCACCCGCGAGCGGGGCCAGTGGACCGGCGACGTGGTCTCAATCGGCATGGACATTCAGGCCGTCGCATATGCCGATCTGCGTTTGTGTCGCCGAGCTCTCGTGCAGAGCGCCTACTGCGCGCGCGAAGACGGCCTGGTCGCGGGGCTCTCTCCCGGCGGGCCGGCGCATCTCTCGACCTATGCCTTGCAGTGGATCGACGCGTGCCTGCACTATTATGAACTCACCGGCGAGCGGGCTCTGCTCGAACAGATGCTGCCCTACGCGTTGCGCGACCTCGCGGCTTTCGAGAAGTTCACCAGCGAGAAGGGGCTCGAGGATGGTGCCGGCTGGGCGTTCGTCGACTGGGGCTACGTGCGCAACGAAGGCCCCGTGGATATCGCCTGCAATCTGCACTATCTGTCGGCTTTGCGAGCTTTCGGGCGATGGTGCACGATCCTCGGCAGGCCGGGAGAGCGCGCCAAGCATGCCGGGACCGAAAAGCAGATCGAATCGATCGTGACCCGGTGGCTTGGCGACAAGCTGTCGAAAGGGGAGGCCGGCCGGCGGGACATCGGTTATCACACAGCCGTCCTCGCGATGCGGCTGGGGTTGATTCCCGAACACCATCAATCGGCTTGCATCGGCTACATCAAGTCGCACATTCTCAACTGTTTCCCGAATAATCCCGCGGCTCCTCGTCTTTCGGCCCCGGACGCCAACAACCGCCAACTGATCACGCCTTATTTCGCCCATTACTCCTTTCCCGTCTTGATCGAGCACGGACAGATGGATTTCGTGCTCGATCAGTACCGCAAGTGCTGGGGCTGGGCTCTGGAGGATGGCCGATCGACGTGGCTCGAGGTTTTCGACCCCCGCTGGTCGCACTGCCATCAGTGGGCCGGCTGTCCGACGTGGCAATTGTCGCGATACGTGCTCGGTTTGCACGCGCGGTTCGACATCGAGCCGAACCGATTCGCGCTGCGGCTGCACGCCGGCTCGCTGCGCCACGCTTCGGGCAAGCTGCCGCTGCCCGATGGCCAGGGCGTCGTCGCCGTCGACTGGGAACGCGGCGACAAGGGTATCACCTATCGCATCGACTCGGATGCGCCGATTTCGATCGGCCTGCCGATGGCAACAGGACCGGAGATGACCCGGGTCATCCACATCAAAGGGCGACGCGAGATACTTCTTCCCTGACGAAGGGTGGCTGGGGGCGTCGAATCGATGGGGTCCATCAAAGCCGCAGCGAGGGCGGCACGGGTTCCGGCGCGTCGGGATCAGCCCGTGTCTGGACCCGCCGGACTAGGGCGTCAGCTCGATGGCCGATAGAACCGCCTCGGCGTCGTTGACGCCCGTTGCGCGCACGGCGATGACGCCGTTGACCGGCTCGACGTTCTCGATCATGACTTCAGCCGCCCGGTGCATGCCGGCCACGTTGATCGTTTTGTCGGTGGAATCAGCGGGCAGGGTGGTCGGCCGACCGGCGACGGCTGTGGCCGCGATATCGAGGTTCTGGAACCGTCGCTGGCCGTTGACGTACACGTCCATCAGCCGCTTGGGCGCCTCGGCCCGCCGGCGCTCCATGAGCAGCAGTCGGACCCGATAGTTGCCCGGCCCCGTCGTGACATAGGCGGTGAACTCCTTCGCGTGCATGCCGTAACGGTATAACTCCGGATCGTCGGTGCCGGCGATGTGCAGCCGTTTCGGATGGGCGTACCACGTCTGAACGACGGGGTCGTCCAACTTGGGCACCCGGACGACGACCTCGGTCCCGGGCAGCCAGGAGTTGCCCTTCGCATCGACATAAGGCTCCCGTCCGGGATAGCCGAGAATCCACGCCTGCCGATCCGTCGGCCCGCCGCCGGAACCGAAGCCGGCGTCTCCGGAAGCGGCCGAATGCTGGACGGCGTGGACATACACGTTGCTGCCGTTGGAACGCGGATTCCGTTTGCCGGTCGCGATCACCTTGAGCGTATGCTCTCCGGGTTTGAGGCCTGTGCGATACCAGAGGACCTGATGATGGATTGTCTCGGGATTCCAGCAGTCCAGGCCACAGAGTTGTTTCACGCCGTCGAGATGGATGTCAGCTTGGCCGCCCTCGGGGCTGACCATGCCGATCAGTCGAACCTGATTGCCGTCAAATGTGAATTGGTAGCCCTCTCCCGCGTCGGAGAAAACGCTGTAGCTTGAGCTTTGCAGGATTACTGGGGACTCGTCGCTGCTGACCCTGACTGTGCCGAATTTGGTGAGGCCGGTTCCTGATGCCCGGGCGGGATCGACCTGGACCATTTCATGGGTTTCCGATTCAACCTGCGGGTCGTCGCCAGTGACCAGAACGCGGTTTGCC
>JAPKGY010000078.1 GCA_026647385.1 Phycisphaerae bacterium
ATGGGCGAGGATATCGGCACGTACGGAGGCGCTTTCAAGATCACGGAGGGGTTTCTCCAAAAATACGGCGAATGGCGGGTACTCGATACACCGCTTTCAGAATCCGGATTCGTAGGGGCGGCGATCGGCGCGGCCATGATGGGTCTGCGTCCGGTCGTGGAAATGCAGTTCGCGGACTTTATTTCCTGCGCGTTCGACCAGATCACCGAGGTGGCGGCCAAGAATCACTATCGGTGGGGCGCCGCGGTGCCCATGGTTATTCGCGCGCCGTTCGGCGGCGGTGTGCACGGCGGGCCGTTCCATTCTGAATGTCCCGAAGGTTGGTTTTTTCATTCACCGGGACTCAAGTTGGTCGCCCCGTCCACGCCGTACGACGCCAAGGGACTCCTCAAGGCGGCGATTCGGGACCCGAACCCGGTGATCTACTTTGAGCACAAATTTCTCTACCGACGGATAAAGTAAGAGCCGCGAGCTTCCCTCGACGCGCGACGCGGGCAGGTACCCGCAGGGAGTTGCCTGGCGGTGGGGCGCGGGTCACGAGTTTCATCGCGCGTCGCCGTGGCGGCCCGCGCCGCCTTTCGTTTCGGTCGTCGCCGCGGAATCCCCAGCGATCGTCGAGCGTCGAGGGCTTTCACGCTGGTTGAGCTGCTGGTGGCGGTCGCGATCAGTTCCCTGGTCGTCCTCGCCACGTGCGCGGTTTCGAGCACGGGCTGGCGATTGTGGCGACGAGTCGAGGATCGCAGGGCCTTCGATCAGCAGGCCGGGGCGGTCATCGACGCGTTGCGCGTCGAGTTGGCGGGGGCGTATCTGCCCGGCGGCGAGCAGGGGGGCGGGCTCGCATGGGTGTATCGGAGCGATCGGGCGCGCGGCGAGCAGATGCTGTCGTTTTGCACGACCTCGCCTGCGTACCGATACGGCGGCAAGCCGGGCCGATGCGCGCGAGTGACGTACGAATACCGGCGATTGGCCGGGAGCGAAGGTGCGGGGTCGGCAAGCGGCGACGGGGTGTTGATTCGCCGGGAACAGATGCTGGCGGGTGAAGAGGCGATCGCCGAGCCGGAAGCGGAAGTGATCGCCCGCAACCTCAAGTCGTGCACCATCGAATGTCTCGGTCCGGACGGACGGCCGCGGAATGAATCGCCTCCGCGGGCTGACGCCGTCCCGGCGACGGTCAAGGTGCGGTTGGCGTGGGAGACGCGCGGTCGGGCGGGAGAGCCGTCGGCGGTGATCACGCATCTCGTCCTGCTGCCCGTGCTGGTGAATGGAACCCTGTCGGAAGACGAGGCCGTGAATTGAGAATCGATCGCAGCCAACTGAGGGTGCCTTGCAGTCCGGGGCAGTCGTCCCGCCGGGCGGCTGTTTTGGTCCTGGTTCTCGCGGTCATGAGCGCGTTGTCGTTGTTGGCCTTGGGTTTGTGTCATCGCGTTCGGCTGGAGTTGAAGGTTGCCCGGATGCGAAGCGAGCAGGTGAGGTCGCACTATCTGGCCATCGGCGGACTCGAGCGAGCCCTGCTGGCCATCCGGGGGGACACCGACGACAAGATCGATCATCCCGGCGAGTCCTGGCGGCTCGCGACCAGCGCGGAGCAGGAGGGGTTGTTGACAGCCGCAGGCGAATCGCCGGATGCCGGGCAGGCGGGTGGATTCAATCCCCGAGTGTATTACGAGGTCTCGGATGAGGAGGCCCGTCTGAACGTGAATACCGGTTCGCCGGCGACATGGCTGGTTTTGCCGGGCATGGACGAGACGATCGCGTCGGCGATTCTGGATTGGCAGGACGCGGACGAGTCGCCGATCCGCAGCGGAGCCGAGTCGAGCCATTACGAGCGCCTCGACGAGTCGCACCGGGCGAAGAACAAGCCGATCGCGTTGATCTGGGAGTTGGCGCTCGTCAAGGGTGTGGAGTGGAAAGCGTTCGTGGGCAGGGGCTCCGGCCAATCCGGCCTGGTCGACTGGTTTACCGCGTCCGGTGATGGCAAGGTCAACCTGAACACGGCCGGCGCGGAGGTCTTATCGACTTTGCCGGGGATCGGGCCGGAGGGTGCGCGGGCCCTGGCCGAGTGGCGCATGGGGCTCGATGGGGAGTCCTTTACGGCGGACGATCGGTTTCTTTCGACCTGTGAGGAGGTGGGGCAGATCCCCGGCCTGACCGAGCGTCAAGCCGAGTTGTTGATGGAATACGGATCGGTGGCGACCGGAAGCTTTCGAGTTTACGTCGAGGCCCGGGCACGCCCCGACGGCCGGCCTTGTCGTCTGAGTGCCGGAGTTCGACGAGACGAAGGTGAATTGCGAGTGATCTGGGTACGGCCCATGTCGTTCTGAGTGCGATGAGATCCCGGTCGCGCTGACCGGGAAGGGTGGCTGAGTGGTTTCACGCGAAGGCGATGCCCGACTCAAGATGAAAGGGTGCTTGAGAAGCCTGTGGACTGTCACCACTTCGCTGGGGCGAAGGGTGGGATGTTGCGTCCGGTGGGGCGGGTCCGTCAACAACCTGCCGGGAAATGGGGACTGTCCCCCTCTCTCCAAACACCCTCTGAGACGCCCTCGGCTGGGGGTGTGCCCGGGGGACCGCGACGACGTGTACGTCGCGGACGCGAGCGTTAGACCGCCGCGGGTGTACGTTTTGCCGCGGGATCACTTCGTGGAGTCGGTGCGCGGTGGTTGGATACGCGCCCGGCAATGGTGTGCGGTGATTCCCCGTCGAAACTGCCTGGTGAAGCGAATCAGCCTGCCGGCGTGCGGCGAGGATGAGGCGCGGCGCATGCTGGAGTTCGAAGTGCCGTCGCTGGTACCGACGCAGGATGACGGATTGTGTTACGACGTCGCCGAGCTGCGTCGGAATGAGGACGGCACGACGGAGTATCTGGCGTTCCTGAGTCCGCGCGATCGCGTCGAGCAGGCAACCGCCTTTTTGCGTGAGGCGGGCGTCACGCCGGACGAGGTCACGCCGGACAGCGTTGCGTTATGCAGGTGGCTCGGGAGTGATGCCGGGCATCCCGACCCGGTCTTGATGCTGTGCGTGGAACCGAGGCGCTGCCAGGTCCTGGCCATCTCGGATGGTCGACTTCAGGGGGCTCGCGAACTGGTCCTGGCGGATGGGGAAGCGATCGACGTGGCGGTACTGCTGGCAGAGGCTCAGCGCGTCTGTTCCGGAGAGATCGGACTGGAGATCGGATCGGCGCGGCGTGTGGTGCTGGCGGGCAGCGGGCATCTGGTGTCGCTCCTGGCATCCCAGTTGCGCGGTCTGCGCGCGGAGACGCATGATTCGGCGCCGGTCGAAACGGTGGAGCCGTCGTTTGACGTGCTCGACTTGTCCGAATCCGTTCCGGGCGAAACGCCCAATGACCGTGCGCGATCGGGTGGCCCTCACGAGCCCCGGGCTTCAGGTCGCCACGGCGACTCGCCGGTGGCAACCCGCGCGGTTTTTCGTAGTGATGGGCACCCCGGGAGCCCGCACGGTCATATCGTTTCCGACCTTTCGCTGTTGTCGGCGATCGGATGCGCGCTGGAAGGCCGGGATGGGGAGGGCGGTGCGTTCAACCTGTCGCCGACGGACTGGCGTGAAGGTCGCCTGTGCCGTCGTCAACGAGTCGAGTGGGCCAAGACCATCGGGCTGACGGCCGCGGTGCCCGTGCTGCTGTGGTCTCTGCTGGCGGTGCAAACCGTTCGATTGAACGCGCGGTGCGGCGAGTTGGATCGCGAGATGGCGCCGATCGAGGACGTGGCCGTCACCCTGGAGTTGAAGAAACGGCAGGCAAAGCTGATTCAGTCGCAGTTGCTGGACCGATCGCTGCCTCTGGAGGTGATGGCCGAGTTGTACAGCCGGGTCCCGGAAGGGCTGGGTTTGAGTTACCTGATGCTGGACCTGGACGTGGCCGACCCGCGGCTCAACATGAAAGGCCCGGCGAAAAGCCTCGAGGCGGCCTTCGCTTTTCCGCTGGTCTTGGAGGAGTCGCCGCTTTTCGCGGACGTCCGGCCTGAGGCGGCGCAGCAGGTGAGCCGGGGGCAGGGCGTGCTGATCGAATTCGGCTGTCGATGTCGGATTGTGACGGAACGATCACGCAAGGGGCGTTGAATCGCCGAGGTGCTTCGTGCGCGCGTGGAAGACCAGGGAACGGAGGCTGGCCAGCGTCGCCTTGACGGTGATCGCCGGGGCCGTCGTGGTCGAGGCGGTGTTGCTGCCGCAATGGTCGAGCTACACGCGGGCCCGCGATGAAGCAGCCTCAAAGGAGGCGTCGCTGGAGCAGATGCGGGCGAACCTGCGGCTGAAGGACCAGATCGAGGCCGGCTATGAACAGATGAAGGGGATGATCCGCGAATCAGGGACGGCCAGCCAGGAGATGTCCCGTTTCGCCCGGTTGCTGACGGAATTGTACGGCCCGCTTCGTTTGCAAACGCGTTCGGTTCGACCTTTGCCGGACGAAGACCAGGGATTCTATCGCAAGTTTGCCTTGAGCCTGGAGATGGAAGGGACCGTGGGCGAACTGACGAAATTCCTGGCGGCGTCGGCGCGGGCCAGTGACCCCATCCGCATCGAGCGGCTGGAACTGAATTGCAAGGATCGTCCGGATTACGTGGTGGCTCAACTCGTGGTGACGAAAGTGACGACGACGAGCCGACCCGCCGGAGGGATGGATCACGGCGGCCGGCCGAGCAACGGCAGCGGACTGTTTGCGCGACGAGGTGTCCCGTGAGCGACGGCATCGGCGACAACGTGAGGCGTCGGCTTTGGCCCGCGGATGCCCAGGCCAGGCTGCGCGTGATCAGCGGCGCCGCGGTGGCCTTGCTGGTGCCGCTGTTCGGCGCGGAGATCCTCGGCGTGTTCGACGGGACCGTTGCGCCGGCCGGGTCGGCTGCGGGCGTGAACGTTGTCCCCGGCTTGGGTCCGAGGGACGGAGCGATTGACGCGTGGATGAATGTCGTGGAGCGACGATCGTTGTTTAAGCCGGCGATCCCGCTCCCGTCCCGGCCGATGGCCCGCGAAGCGGTCAGCCGGGTGCGCGGGCTCCTGTCCGTCCACGGAATCCTGGATCGCGACGGTCAGCCCGTGGCGTACATCAACGTCAAGGGTATGGGCATGAAACCGTACGCGGTCGGAGAAGGCGTGGACGACCTGTTCGAGGTGACGCGGATCGAAAACGGAAAGGTGGAGGTGGAGATTACCGGGGAGCGCCTGGAACTGGAGATGTGATGCGGATGATCGATTCACGAATGGGGTGGTGCGTATGGGTCGCGGCCGCGACGACGGCGATCGGGACGGGATCGGCCCCGGGGGCCGAGCGAAACGCTTTCGATCCGTTCGGCGGCGAGCCCTCCGCCGCCGCGGCGGAGTCCCGGCCGGTGGATGAGGAGTTGCCGATCGAATCCACCACCGTTTCGGCGACGTCCGCGCGAAACCTCGGGCCGATCCTCGGTCGGGTGCAGTTCCGCGACGACGATCTGAGCCTGGTGCTCCAGGTCGTGAGCGATGCGACGGGCTGGTCGATTTTCCCGGCCGCCAAGGTCGGAGGAAAGATCACCCTGTACGCGCGCGACATCGCCGCCGGCGACCTGCTGGACGCCGCCGTCCGGATGGCGGGGTTCGTTTACGTGAAGCAGGGCAAGGTCATCAACGTGATGACCTACGAGGACTACATGCTGTATTACGGCGTGGTGAAGCGCGTGTTCACGCTGGAGTACAGGGACGCGGGCCAGGTCGCGGCCATCCTGGCGCCGTTCGTGACGCCGCGCGGAAAACTCATCCCGGATCCGGCCACGCGGACGCTGGTTATCTATGAGGTGCCGACCAATCTGGGGTTGCTCGAGGAGGTCGTTCGGAAGATCGATCTGCCGGCCGACAGCAGGATCGTCAAAGTCGTGAAGCTCGCCTACGCGGACGCGGTCCGGCTGGCGGATCATCTGCAGGGTGTTTTCGCCGACGAGCGTCAGCCAGCGAACGCCGATGCGTCGATCGCGCCCGCCGCGCCCGCCGCGTCGCAACCCGCTCTGGCGATTCCCGACGTTGTCCTGTCGACCGAACGCAACGTCGTGGTTTATCCCGTGGCTCGGACGAATCATCTCGTGCTGCGCGGGTATTCCGCGGATCTGACCCGCATCGAGGAGCTGATCGTCCAATTGGATTTGCCGGAGGACCTGGAGACGCGGAACTACCAGGTGATCCACCTGTCCGCCGAGGACGTGCTCGCCAGCCTGGAGCAATCGCTGGGCGTGTTCAGTTCCATGGGGGGGCGATCGGACGGCCGATCGCGCGGATCGCGGCGCACGGCGGGGCGGACACCCCGCCTGGAAGGCGGACAGCCGGGCGGCGAGCTGGACGACGAACGCATCCGGTTGAGCTTTCTGGAGGAAAGCAACGCCATTGTGGTGACGGCGCCGGCCGTGGCCCATCGGCAGGTGGCGGAGTTCCTCCGGATGTGTGATACCCCGCCGATGCAGATCGCCGGCGGCATCCGACATTACCGACTTCAAAACGCGGCGGCGGCCGACGTCGCGCGAATTCTTTTGGAGCTGGTCAATCAGAGCGAACAGCAGGCGGATCGGAGCGAATTCAGGCTCGGCACGCCGGGGTCGGGCGGTCCGCCAATCACGGGGCCATCCGCCGCCGCGCCGCGCCCCCCGGCGCCCTCCGCTGCTCCACCCGCGGCCGGCGCGGCGACTCCTTCGGCGGGTGGGGCCTCGGCTTCGGGGGACGGCGGCTTGATCGGAGTGGCGGCCGAGCGGCGAACGGAGAAGCCTCGGATCACCTTCAGCGAAGCAACCAACACCGTGATCATCCAGGCGACGGTACAGGAGCATGTCCAGTTCGCCCAGGTGATCAAGGAACTCGATCGCCAGATGCCGCAAGTGCTGATCGAGGTGGTGATCGTCGAGCTTCGCGGCACGGACGACGTGGACGTGGGCGTGGAGCTGGAAAACTTCGGTCTGCCGGGGGATTGTGTCGGCCGACTGTTGTTCACGTCCTACGGCCTGTCGACGGTCAATCCCGCGACGGGGCAGCGGACCTTGAACGTGATGCCGGGCGGAACCGCCGCCATCACGCGCAGCCAGGACGTGCCGGCCATCATTCATGCCCTCCAGGGTATGGGCAAGGCGAGGATCCGCAGCGCTCCGCGCATGCTGGTGAACGATAACACGGAGGGAATCATCCAGTCGATCGCGGAGGAACCCTACAGCCAGGTGAACGCAAGCACGACGGTGGCGACCACTTCGTTCGGCGGATTTGTCCAGGCGGGCACGCAACTGCGAATCACCCCGCACATCAGCAACGAAGACTATCTCCGCATGGAGTACGAGATCACCCTGAATTCCTTCCGCGGCGCGTCGGCGAACCCGAACCTGCCTCCGGCCAGGGATACCAGCACGATCATGAGCCAGGCGACCGTGCCGGACGGCGGAACGCTGATCGTGGCCGGACTGTCCTATCGAAACCAGCGGGACACGATCAATGGGCTTCCTCTGATAGCCAGTATTCCGGTTTTTAACCTGGTTTTCGGGCGGACGGTCACGGAGGAAGAGACGACGCGGATGTATGTGTTCGTGCGCCCGATGATTCTGCGGGACGACCAGTTCCGGCAATTGCGGCAGATCAGCGATCACGATTACCGCGAGGCCGGTGAGCCCTCGCTGTATCCCGAAAACCCCACGGTGGACTTGCAGGAAGGATGAAGTCTGATGCGGTCAAGGTTGGACAGGTTGCCGGTTAAGGCGGCCAAGGGCGTCGGCGGGGCTGTTTGCTTCGTTCTTTTTTGCGCGGTCGGGTGCTCCTGGCCGGATCGCTCGGGAACGACCCGGCCCGCTGACGCGGAAATGACAAGTCGGGCCGATATCCGGCAGGCCGGAGACTGCGTCGAGCAGGCACGATCGGCGCGGCGAGCCGGGCGGCCCGAATCGGCTCGATCCCTGCTGGAGAAAGCGGTCACGCTCGCGCCCGCCGACGGGACCGCCCATCATCTGTTGGGCCTGGTGTGCTTCGAGCTCGGCGATCTTTACAGCGCAGCCGTTCACCTGGACCTGGCGGCCAAGCTGCTGAACGATCGGTTTGAGCCTTGTTACAACCTGGGCTGCGTATTGGAAGGCGGGGGGCAATACGAACAGGCGATGCGCAGCTACGAACGCGCGCTGACGCGTCGCATCGATCACCTGGAGAGCATCGAGAACCTGGCTCGCGTTCGGATCAAGGCGGGGTACCGCGACGAGGAAACGCTTCGACTCTTGACGCGCTGCCTCGATCGTGAGAGGCGGCCGGAATGGTCCCAATGGCTTCAGCAGGAGGCGGCCCGTTTGCGCGGGAGCGTCGGCGCCGGCCATCAAACCGTGTCTCTCTCGGATTGGGGGAGTCCGGCCTGGCTGGGGATCGGTGCGCCCGGGAAAGAGAGTGCCAAGTAGGTGCAAGGCCGAACCACGGAGGTTCAGGATGCCTGTGGGGCGAACGGTGGAAACGGCGGAAGGTTCTGAGTTCGGGAGAAAACCATGAACGTTCTCGTGCTGGGACTTGCGTGTGCTCTCTCGGTCTTGCCGCGGTCGGCGGACCCTGTCTGGATTGAGGAGGGTTTCGAAGACTACGGAGGCCGGCGCGGTTTCGCCGGGTTGACGCCCGTGTGGCCTTGCGAGCGAGGTTACCAGAACGCCCACATCTCACTGGCCGAGCATCGCGAGCCCGGGTTGGCCTCGCTCTGCGAGAAAAGAAACGAACTCACCCGCCACGTACGGGTGTTCGATAAGACCAACTCCGTGTTCGGCACCGACGAACACCTGCTTCGACTGACATTCGACCTGAAGACCGAACAGTGGCAGAAGGATCGCCGAGTCACCTATCGCATTTGCGAGATCCTGAATTCGGACACCGGCGACCGCATCGCCCTCGGCCCGGCGTATCCCAACAACTTCTTCCAGGTTTTCGACGGTCTGCGATGGCGCGATCTTACGAACTCCCTTCTGCGAACCCGGGAATGGACTTCCTTCGAGATCGTGATCAAGTCGGATACGCTTCACGTCACTCTCCAGAGCGGCCAGGATC
>JAPKGY010000780.1 GCA_026647385.1 Phycisphaerae bacterium
ACGGCAGTTCGGGCGGGCTGGACACCAGGCTGATAACCCGCAAGGTCGCGGCGGCGGCGGACATGGCCGACGGGTCGACCGGGTTCCAGGTCGGCAGGTTCGGCGCCCCGGTACCGCGCAGGGCCATAAAAGCGGTCCGCGGACCCGCCCGATCGGGTCACCCACATCTTCCCGTTTTTCTTTGTTGCGATGGACTCAATGTGTCGACATAATTGGAGAACCGTTGTAACGGGCAACGCCTATCGGAACCTTTCTGAGGCGGACCGACTTTTTGAGGTCCGCAACCCAAACGGAACCTTTCGGGAAAACATGCGCGCCAAACGCATCGGTCTTTCACCGCGGGATTCCATGGAGAACCGACCATGAAACGCCTTCTCTCGAACGTGCTTCTCGTCGTCGTCGCGGGTGTGCTCTGCACCGGTCAGACCTGTGCTCCCACGAGTTCCGCGCCGCAGGAGGCCGGGCCTTCCGTCATCCCCGGCGGCACGTACACGGGCCAGTTGGCCGCGACGATCCAGGTGCTGCTCAACGGCGACCTGGTGCGGCAGTATTCCGCGACCGCCTCCGACTTCACCGTTACCTTCGATGAAAACGGCGTGCTGCTCGTCCCCGGCAGCAGCCCCCTTTACGTCGGGTACGCCCACACGATCGTCGTCGGTGATGTCACCCTTGACATCACCGTCACGTCGATCGAGACCACCAGCAACGGCGTCAGCATCGGCTACACCGTCGTGGCCACGACGGTATACGAGGGCGTCCCGGTCACGCTTCACGGCACAGGCCAGATCGGCTACACCGTCGCGAGCGGCGGCGCCGTGACCGCCACCATGACCTTCGATACGACCTATCCGCTGGTGCCCTTCGTGACGCTAGGCATACACGTTGAGTGCGTCGGCACTCTGACGCCTCAGTAAGTCGTCGGCAACAACCATGGAATCCAGAACCAGCGGAGTGTCACGCCACAGGCGAGTCACTCCGCTGGCCGCGCGCCAGGTCAGATTAAGCGGTCTCCTGGTCCCCGCGTCCCCGCGCCTCCGTGTCCCCGCATCCCCCTGCGCCCTCATCAGCCGATCACGTCAATTGAATCTGCACGATCTCCGCCGGCGCGTTGATCCGAACCGGGAACCAGTTGCCCACCCCGGCGTTGACGAACAAAGCCGCCGATCCGTTGCGATACTCGCCGTGGATGTACCGGAACATCAGCATGGCGGCACTGATCGCCAGGCGCGTCCCGGGTATCGAGGCGTTGAATTGTCCTCCATGCGTGTGTCCTGAAAGCGTCAGATCCACGCCGTGACGAGCGAGCGCATCGAACGCGTGCGGATGATGGGCCAGGGCGATCGTGAAGCGATCCGGGTCCGCGCCCGTCAGGGCGGCTGACGCCCGCTCCTCATGGCCGGCGAACACTCCTTCTCCCCGATCCCTCGACGCCCAACGCAAGCCCGCGACCTGGATCCTTTCCCCGCCGATCTCGAGGGTTCGGTTTTCGTCGCAGAGGAATCCCCGCTCGCGGCGCGACATCTCCTCGATGAAAACCTGGCCCGAGTCGATCAGATCGTGGTTGCCCATCACAACGAACCGCCCATAACGCCCTTCAAGCTGTGCGATCGCGTCCGCGGCCGCCGGGAGGAAATCGATCGAGTGATCGACGATATCGCCAGTCACCACGACCAGGTCGCTGCCGAGTTTATTGGCGGCCTCGACCAAGGCGGGCAGATACTCGGGTCGAAACAGCCGTCCGACGTGCAGATCGCTCAGATGGGTGATGGTCAGCCCCTTGAGCCTCTCCGGACAGCGAGGCAACGTCATCCGAACCCGCCTCACCTCGAACCGCCCGCTTTGGCTGAACCCGACGCCGACGCCCGCTCCCGCCACCGCCAGCGAACCCACCGCCGTCGTCCATCCCAGCAGGGCCCGACGGGTCATCGCGTCGGTACCCGCCTCGGCTGACTCCGCGTCGCCATTGTTTGGATCCGGCGGCGGATCGACGGGCTTCGATCGCCGGAAAACCGTGTCAGCTTTTTTCCACGCAAAGAGGATCGACCCCGATATGATCAGGCAGATGACCGCCAGCACGGTCAGATACCAGATCATCAGCCACGTGATAACCCCGACCGGCAGCGCGTCCCAGAAATGCCGCCCGCCAAGCAAAGCGACGAGCAGGGGGGCAATCATGGCCAACGCGTAGCCAGCCAGCAAAGGCCGTGCCCACCGCGGTGCCCGTCGCCCCAGCTTGACCCCCACCCAGCCGCACCACGCCAGACTGGGCAAGACGAGCAGAGCCACGATGAGCAGAAATCGCGTTCCGCCTCCGATCGGCCGAGGCTGTCGTTGACCGCCTTGAAGCCGTCGAGGTCGATGTACATCAGCGCCAGCGGCTGCTGCGTGCGCGCGGCGCGCATCAGCTCGTGCTCGAGCTGGTCCTGGAAGCGATGGCGATTCGCCAGCCCGGTCAGCAGGTCGAAGTTGGCGTGTTG
>JAPKGY010000781.1 GCA_026647385.1 Phycisphaerae bacterium
CGGGAGAGGCCGCCCGCGACGCAGACCTGACCCATCGCTTCGTCGACGCGGCGACCAGGCTGCTCCGGGCTCTGAAATGAAGCCCGCCGTAAACGGTCACGCACCCAATCTCATGTGGAGGTGCGTCCTCATGCGGCGGTACTGCCTGACGAGCGGTTTAATGGCCCTGCCGTGCTTGGTGGCCTGCGGCTGCGGCAACGGGAGCTACAACGCGGAGATCCGGGTCCCGCTCAACGAGCGTCACCTATTGACCACCGGCGTCTCGCCCGGCGACGCCATCCGACTGCCCGGGGACCGTACCTTCAACATCCACCAGAAGACCTCGGGTCAAGACAAGGGACCGGTCGGGGACGCCCGGGGCGATTCGGACGCCTCACCGGATGGAAACGCTTTCTGCGAAGTCCGGGCATCCAACGGCGCGACCGCCCAGGCCGATTTTGCCCTGGGCCACCGGCTCGACAACAAATCCGACCGCCGCCTGGCAGCCGGCATCCAGATCGAATTCGAGTTGCAGCAGGAGGCTCGCGGCCCGTCCGCGCCCGGACGCAAGACCCTGGCCGCGGGACAGTTAAGCATCGTGATTCTCGATGACCGAAGACGCGCCGTTTCGACCGTGCCCGTCGCCCAGACCAACAGCGACAGCGCGATCGGTTCGTCGCTCCACTCATACCGGTTCAATCTTTCGACGGTTTTCGAACCGCAGCAGAGCTACAGCATCATCCTGCAGGCCAACGTCACGTCCGAAGCCGACGCCGACCAGGAAGTCTTCGCCCGACTCCAGGTCCGCAACCTCCGGATGGGACTGACGTTTTCGCCCGCACCGCCTGATAGTGCACCGGCAGCCGCGCCGGCCGGCGAATGATTTTGTGTTCCGCCGACCACGTGAGGAGCGTTCATGGCTGTTTTGCAGATTACCACCCCCTCCGGCACCCGCGTTCTCGACCTGCCCGACGGGTTGGTCACCATCGGCCGTCGCAGCAGCAACGACGTCGTCATCGAGGACGACCGCGCCAGCCGGGTCCATTGCAGCATCCGGCCGGCACCCGGCGGTTTCCTCCTTAAGGATTTGGAATCCCGCAACGGCGTCAAGGTGGCCGGGCAGCGGATCAACGGCGAGAAAATCATCCAGTTCGGCGAGGCCTTCGTCATCGGCAGCACGGCGCTCCGCATCTTCGAGGATTCGGTGCCACCCGTGGAACTGGATGACACGCTCGTGACCGAAGCCTCCGCCGAAGCCCCCGTCGCCGAGATCGTCGAGGACGAGGAAATCGTCAATGACGCCGAGTCCGGGCCCGAGCGCCTGGTCTCCGATGCCCGGCGGGACCTCAACAATCTGCGCACCGCCGGCGCGGACCCCGGCTTCGAACTCGACGACCTCGCCCTGCTCAACCGCCAGGGCAAACCGGTCCACGCGGGCAAAATCGACGAGAAGGTCAGCCCGGCCGTCCGTACGCTTCGACTGCTGTTCTACGGGGCCCTCCGCACCCGGGCCACCGACATCCATTTCGACGCCGTCCAGGACGGCTGTCAGGTGCGTTTCCGAATCGACGGCAAGATGCTCCCCGTCGTCTTGCTGCCGGAAAGCGTGGGAAAGACGGTCCTCAGCGTGGTGAAGGTCCTGTCCGAACTCGATATCACCGGCAAGCACCACATCCAGGATGGCGGAATCACCGTACAAGCCAAGAGCCGACGCGTCGACTGTCGCGTGTCACTCACCCCGACCGTACACGGCGATAAGCTGGTCATTCGCGTTCTCGACACCGCCGCCATCCCCAAACAGCTCTGGGACCTCGGCCTGTCGCCCATCATGCTCAAGCAGGCGCGGGCCCTCTGCCAGCTCGATGCCGGCATGATGATCGTCAGCGGGCCCACCGGCAGCGGCAAAACCACGACCCTCTACACCGCCCTGCGCAGCATCGACTGGAAAACACGCAACGTCGTCACCATCGAGGACCCCATCGAATACCATATGGACGGCATCACCCAGATCCAGGTCGCCTCCGACAGGAACCTGACCTTCGGCCACCTGCTCAAATCGGTCCTCCGCCAGGACCCGGACGTCATCCTGGTGGGCGAGATCCGCGACCGCGAAACCGCCCAGACCGCGATGCAGGCGGCCATGACCGGCCACCTCGTCTTCTCGACCCTCCACGCCAAGGACGCGATCGGCTCCATCTTCCGCCTTATGGACCTCGGCGTCGAGCCGTACATGATCGCCAACTCGCTCTCCGTGTGCCTCGCCCAGCGACTGGTCCGGAGGCTCTGCGAGCACTGCAAGAGAGCCTACACGCCCAAGCCCAGCCAGCTCATCAAGATGGGCCTGCAGAACGAGCGCATCCCCCACCTCTACACCCACGTCGGCTGCCGCCGCTGCATGAACGTCGGATACTGGGGGCGATTGGCCATCTTCGAAATGCTCAACTTTAACGATGATCTCCGGGACGCGCTCATGACCACCAAGACCATCCACGACAT
>JAPKGY010000782.1 GCA_026647385.1 Phycisphaerae bacterium
AAGCGCTCACGACGAAGTTCTCCTTACAAAACTGGATTTAATGGATATAACACTGGATTCCGTGTCAGGCACGGAATGACAGAGTAGTGATATTTTTAAATGAAAATTAACTATTTACCACCTCAGCGGTGATTGCCACGCCTCTTTCAAGTCATAAATGTTTTCATTGACAATAACTTTATTATTTAAACCATAAACTTTGAATATTGGTTCTGATGTAACCTTTCCGATTAAGCCACAAGGATTCGAGGGAAAGCACGTCGAGCAGGACGCGGATGTCGAGGTTGGTCTTGAGGAGGTCCTCGATGGCCTGGCGGCGGGCGAGGAACGCCCGATCGATCTGGGCGGCGATTTCCGGGGAGACGGGCTGGGTGGCGGGCTGTGAACCGGCGGCGGGCTGACTCTCGGCGATGCTCTGGAGCCGGCGGTACTCATCCTCGGCCTGGCCCAGTTTGGCGAACAACTCCGTGCGGGCGGAGACCCCCTTCACCAAGGCGTCGAATGCCGCCTGCCGGCGATCCGGGGGCAGGGAGAGGGCGGCCCGGATCTGCGCCTCGGTGATTGCGGTATCGGCCAAGTCGGCTCGCACCTTCTCGAACTCCGTACGGTACCTGTCCATCTTTTTGGACGGCTGGGGCATCTGGATTTCGAGCCGGTTCCAGCCGATGGGTCGCCAGACCAGGTTGCGGGTGCTGCCCGGGTCGATGCGCTGCTTGAGGATGTTCATGACGTCGGAGGCGAGGGTCGGACGTTGGATGTCGGAGACGCCGGTATCGTCGATCTCGAAGAGGAGGCTGTGGCCGCCGCCGAGGTCGATTCCTTGTTTGAGTTTCTCGTCCGGCGGGTAGATCTGCCACGCGCTGAGACCCGCGATCAAGACAATCAGACCGATCTTTGCCCAGAGATTCTTCTCGCCCATGGGAGTGCCTTTCGTTCGTTGAAGCCCGTGGGGCCGCCTGGCCCCGTGGGAATTGGAATACCTTTCGTCGTACAATCCAATCGAAACTGAATTACGAAGTCACCGACGCGCAAGCGGGCGGGTCGGCTGGCATCGCTCGATCCGTCGCTCAGGCTGGGTTCGGCGGCGCGTGCGCATCCCGGCACGCGAGCCAATCCCGCTCGGAAAGAGAGACGAGGCTGCGGGATGTGACGGAATCGACGGACCGACCGTTCGGAGCAGGATTGAACGCGGGGTCCCGGGTTTGGGGAAACGCCGGCGCCAGGATCGGCCGATCGAGGGCGGTCCGGCTGCCGACCATCCGGACCGCGTGGCCATCCCATACGTCCAACGCCGGGGCGGCGATGATAATCTTGTGTCCGGGGCTGACGGGGACGGAGGGAGCCTTCGTCGGAAATGCGACGCCCTGGCTCCGCGGCCGGGCGGAATCCAGCGGCTGGGCGGGGGCGTTGGTTTGGCGGGCCGGCATCGCATGGACGGGGCGGGCGCCGGCGGGCAACATGGCGGCGGCCATCGCGAGCCAAACCAGTGCAAATTGGGGGACGCACTTCATGGACGGGTTCCTGGTTTTTGCGGGCGTTCCGGGCTCTCCCCGGAAGCCTGACGCCGACGGGGATACTATAACAGAGGGATGCCCAAGGCGGCAAAACCCACCGACCGGGCTTTGTGCCGGGGGTCGGCGAGTATCTATCGACCAGCTCTGGGGCTGGCTGGAGAGCCGAAAAGGGTGCCGGGACAGAACCGGCGGAGGATCGACTCCGGGGGGGGGTCCGGATCGGGTATGCTCGGCGCTCGCCCGGCCTTGGGGCGAGGACGGATCCGGGCGGGTGTCGGGGAGGTTGTGATGGCTGATTCTCCAACGTTGCCGAGGCTGCGGCCTGTGGAGGTGTTCCCGGCGGAGCAGGATGGCAGACAGGTTCTGGTTGTCCACGATCCGTCGGGCCTGGCCCTGGGGCCGATCGCGGTGTCGCCGGCGGCCCTGCTGATCCTGACCATGCTGGATGGAGAGCACACGGTCCGGGACGTTGAGGCGGCGTTCGGCGAACACTTTGGGCAGCCGCTGCCGGCTGAGCAACTCGAATCCATGATCGATCAGCTCGACGCCGCCCACTACCTGGACAGCGAGCGGTTCCAGGCGTTCCTGCACGAGCAGGCGGAGGAGTACCGTTCGGCGCCGACGCGAATGTCGGCGGAGGCGGGGAGCCTGGGCGCGGACTCGGACGGTCTGGAAGCGACGCTGCGACGGCTGCTGGCTGAGAACCAGCGCATTCGTCCGGCGCGGGCCGGGTCGCGTATCGCCGGACTGGTTGCGCCGCACCTGGACTTCGGCCGGGGGCAACGGTGCTACGCGGACGTGTACGGTCTGCTGGCGGAGTCCGCGCCGCCCAAACGCGTGGTCATCCTCGGGACCAATCATTTCGGGCAATCGGCGTCGGTGGTGGCCACGACGAAGGACTTCGAGACGCCGCTGGGCATCGTGCGGACGGACCGGACCTTCCTGGAGGAACTGCAGACC
>JAPKGY010000783.1 GCA_026647385.1 Phycisphaerae bacterium
GGGGGGCGACCAGCGGATGCGCATCACCGAGGTCGAGCTCCTTGACGAAGGGGGCGAACGTGCGACGGTGTTCCGGCGAGGAGCAATACATGCTTCAGCACGCGTATCCCGAGCGTGAGACGCACCGTAAGGAGCACGAAGCCTTCATCCACAGAATTCACTCCCTTCAGCAAAGTGCCGTCCAGCCGACGACACGGGTAGGCCTCGATGTCGCGGCGTTCTGCAAGGATTGGTGGCAAAAGCACATCCTGGGCATGGATCGAAAGGTTGGCGCGTTCCTGAACGATAAGGGCGTCACCTAGTGCCGTTTCCGGCAGGAGGATTTCGCTGTGGTGCAGGCATCTGGTCCGGTCCGCGCCCCTTTCTTGATCCCATTTACGAGTGCCCTCCGCGGCAACCCTGAAACCTGGCTTTTCGGCGGCCGGCTCCCGGGGCCCGGTCGCGTCCTGGATAACGCAATGCCCCGTGGCGGTTCGGTCGGACAACATGATCCGTGACCACTCGGACTGATGACGACGGCTGGAACCTGCTGGAAGGCCCTGCCTTTAGACCGGCCCCCTCCGCGGGCCGCTTTCGCGCCCGACTTTGAGGCACACAAACCCGCCATCCGAACTGGTCGCGGCTGTGGCGCGATCTAGAATCGACTGTGTCGACGCTGTCCAGGAGCGGACTCGGGCGGCGTCGCGGGCCGGACATGTCGAGGATCCGCGCGATGAACCGTCGCTCGCTCCCGATCCCGTAGCGGTGCCGCGTCGCCGAATTCAACAAAACCGCGTCGCCCGGAGTCCGCGGAGGAGGGACCTGATGCACGCTATGATTTCGGGCGGGAGACGCACCCGGCCTGTTCCCGTTGCAGCCATCTGTGTTTGCCTGATCTCGACGCGGTTCTCCCCGAGTCAGACTTGGGACCGCGAGGGAGTGGAAATCAGCCGGACCGCCGCGTGCGACTGGCGCCCGGCCGACGCCCCGGCCGACAACCGCCGTTCCGACAACGGGTCGCCCCTCCTCGGCGGCGACGGCCTGTTCGATCCGAACGGCTTTTGGCACACCATCGGCCGACTGGCCGACGCCGGGCAGGCAAGTGTGGTGGCCCCGGGCACCGGCGACACCAACCTGCTGGGCGACCTGGTCAACGACGGATTGTTCCGCACGAGCAGCGGCCGTGCGAGCTTTTTTCTCGGTGCAGTCAGCGGCACCGGCTCGTTCACGGGCACCGGAACGGTCTTTTTCGAAGGCGACCTGTGTCCAGGGGCCAGCCCGGCCCAGATCACCTTCGACGGCGACGTCGTCTTCGGCTCCTTCTCCAGCCTGGAGATCGAGATCGGTGGAACAACGCCGGGCGCGGAGCATGACCAGTTGATCATCGGCCAAGCGGCGTTCCTCGGCGGGACGCTCAACGTGGTATTGATCAACGGCTTCGTGCCCCAACCCGGCGACTGGTTCGAGGTGCTCATCGGTGCAACGGTTACCGGCACGTTCAGCAGCGTGAGCCTGCCGGCCGCCCCGCCGCTCCAGTGGGTGATCACGTACGGCTCCACGTTTGTCCGACTGGCCGTCGCCATCCGCCCGGACCTCGATGTCGACGGCGACGTCGATGCGGATGACCTCGCTCTTCTCGGCTCCTGTGCTTCAGGACCGGCCATCCCGCACGACGGCGCCCCTCTCTGCCAGCAGGCAGATCTGGACGACGACAGCGACGTCGACCAGGACGACTTCGGCGCCCTCCAGCGGTGCTGGAGCGGCTCAGGCAATCCACCCGATCCAGGCTGCCTGAATTGACGACGGCCACCGAGCCCCCGGCGCGAGACGGCCGCCCTCCTCTTCCCGCCGCGGCCCACGTTCCACCGAGCACCAGTGATCCGGAACGTCTTCCGCGTCAGCAGCCCCGTAGCCTTCTCGAACGTCCAGGTCGTCTCGTCGGCCGTCCCCGGCGAGCCCGGCCACGAACTCCCGTCCCAGCCGGACCCGCCCCGATACGTCTTCATGCTCGTCCGGCGGCCATAATCATCGTAGCCGTACTCCACCGGATACGGCACGTCGCCCCAGGCCCGCGTCTGCTGCCCGCGCAGGTTGTACGAGAAGTACTGCGCGTCTTCCTCACTACTGCCGTCACCGGCAACAATGTTCTCAACCATCACCGATCACTCATTGGGCCGCTTCCCCCCTCATTTTTCTTCCCCATTTCCGGATCTGAGCTTTTGTGCCGGGCGGATTCCTTTAGCTCTTGCCTTAGCGACAGGTATTTCCAAATACCCAGCAGCACGATCACTAATAGCATCCCACTTGGCACAACTACTGCGAACACAACACTCATACCCGTTCTCCCGTGGATCCCCTGAGAGAATGCCTGCCTTAGTACAGATACACCTTTAAACACCCCTATTGAGCACCATCCAGTAATTACACCTTCTATTAAAGTCCACATTAGGATGCGGTGCCAGGAGGCCACGTTGTAGAGGGCCGGCAGGCGCAT
>JAPKGY010000784.1 GCA_026647385.1 Phycisphaerae bacterium
GGCAAAGGCTTTGGTTTGCAAGGTCATTTTTTCAGCAAGCGTTTTGGTATGTTTGGCTCTGGCTTTTTTCTTCCTCAGTTTGGTTTTGGCAAAGTCAGGCTTGTAACTCCCGCCCCACCTGCACCCGCATCGTCGGCGACGACAGACCCAACAAGCACCGGGCATGGCCCATCGACAGCCGGCCTTCGACCACCCACTGCTTGACTTCGTTCGGTAAATCCAGTAGCCGCAAATAGTTAGTGACCGTCGAGCGGTCCTCGCCGAGCCGTTGGGCGACTTGATCGGCTGAGAGCCCGAAAGCCTCGCAGTAGCGCCGGTAGGCCATGGCCCGATCGATGGCATTCAGGTCCTCTCGGAAGATGTTCTCGACGAGCGCGACCTCGAGCATCTGTTCGTCGGTGGCCTCGCGGACGACTGCCGGGATCTCTTTCAAACCGGCCATCTGAGCTGCCCGCCAGCGCCGCTCGCCGACGATGATCTCGTAAAGGCTGTCGCCGGCCTTCCGCACAACGATGGGCTGAATAACACCCTCTTTCGCGATCGAATCAGCCAGGCTTTTCAGATGCTCCGGCGGGAACTCGCGTCGCGGCTGATGAGGATTCGGCCGAAGCTGGCTGACCTTCAGCAGGGCAGTTGGGCCGCGTTCCTCCGGCTGGGCTCGCTGCTGCGTATCGGCCTTTCCCGGTGGCGCCGCCGGGCTGGTAACCGGCATTTCCGGCTCGGAAATCGAGATAATGGAACTCAAACCACGGCCAAGACGACGGGGCGGATTGGGCATGGGTCGACCCTCCTTGCGGGTTTTCAAGCTTTCCGGCGAGGACATTTCACTTGGCGGGAAATGCTAATCGAGGGCGGACGGAGATGCAATCCGGATCTCGAAATCACGACATTTCGGGCGTCGTCCAAGATGAGGACGGCCATGCAACGGTGTCCGCCGGCTGGCCGAAATCGGTGGTTGCAGGGAGCCATTCGAGTCTAATCCCCCTGTGAACGCCATCGTATTCGTCCACACCGAATGTTTCCCGTGGAACCGTTTCACGTGGAACAGAGGCCTTCTGAGGGGATCGTCCACGGGCAGGCTCAAGGCGGTGGGGGGGCAACTGCGCGGTCCTTCTGTCCTCGATCAGGGCACTCACCGCGCAGGCGCCGAGATCACGGAGAGGAGCGTAAAGTCTGTTCCGTCAGTGCCCCATGCCCAGCAACCGCCGATCAGAAGCCAACAATTGGAACCAGCCCAGTCGGCGCGGACCCTGGTGCGGAAACCGGGCTTCGGTGTCGAGTCCCACAAGGACCCGGCACCGACGTGACCGGCGTTCCCAGGACCCGCTCCTGGATAGCCGGGGCAATTCCGGAGAACCGCGAAATACGCTGAACAGGCAAGGGACTCGCCGACCGGTCCGCTCTGGGCGTCTTTCGCGTCCTCCGTGGTTGATACGGGGTTCGGGTTATGCCGGGGTGCGCCCTCGCCCCGAGCAGAAAATAGATCTATAAAGAGGCGTAAAGAGTGTTGCGTCGCCTTCCCGCCGGTTGTTCTTGCGGCGACGGATCGCGGGCAGGGGGGCGATGGAAAATCCTCGCCACACGGAAACGGGCAAACCGCGGTGAAACAACCGGTACATGGAGCCGCGGGAACTCGCGCGAAAGCGGAGGCGTCAGCGCGGATACAGAGCCAGGCCCTCAGACGTGACAACGCCATCTGTGTCAATCCGTGTGATCGGCGGGCAGCAGGACGGAGGCAGAGAGTGGCAAGTGAAGAGTTCGGCCCCCGGATTTCACGGATCGACACCGACAGGGAAGTGGGGGAGAGCTTGGAGGAAAGGGTCCGAAACAGCATTACGGCGCTCGGGAGGGATGCTACAGTCTGCTCCAACTCCGGGGTTTCGCCGACCTCCTGTGCATCTTATTCCGTGGCGGCTTCCAAGGCTGCACGGTCCCCAATCGGCACGGATGGGGGGTGTGACAGTGTGCGGCGGGCAATGGGCTTTCATAGAAGAGCCCGCAGCAGCCTGGTCGCCGCGGCGACGACTTGTTTCGGCGCAGTGTGCGGCGGCGAACGAAGTCGGAAGCGACGGGTCAGGGGGCGTCGCGGGCCGCATCGACTCCCCGGTGATCTGTACGGATCTGCGAATACTCCGACTTGGGGCGCTGGCGGCCCGTCGCAATCCGTCGCGCACCTCCCAGTGGGGAAGGGTTTCGTCACAGGGCTGCTTCGATCCCGAGGAGTTGGCAGAATGCACGTAATGGCCGGGCGCTGTGGCCGGCGAACATCGTGCCGTGCCACATGTTCTCGACCTTGACCTCGCACGCCGGGATCTCGTGGCCGCGCTGCACCGGATGCTGCTGCTGCACGAGGACTCGCCGCACGGGATCGTCACGGCCAGCATCGGCGCCGCCTCGATCGTGCCGATCGGGCCGATCGATCCGCGCGTGCTGCTCGCGGCCGCCGACCGCGCGCTCTATGCCGCC
>JAPKGY010000785.1 GCA_026647385.1 Phycisphaerae bacterium
GGCCTCGCAGATGGCCTGTTACCTGGGAGGGTTCGTGGCAGTCTTCACCCTGGTCTCCAGCGCGATCATTCTTCTGGCTGTCTTGGCCGTGGAGAATCGTTGGCTCAAGGGGATGGCCAAAACGCTCGGCGCCGACGATGACATCTTGGTTCCGTTTCTGTGCGTGGGGTTCTGCCTGGTATGGATGTCGGCGTTCCCGGTCCTCGTTTGGCGCGGCGCGAACGCCGCCCGGTACGCGAATCGCTGACGGAACGAGTGCGTGAGGATGCAAACCCGTGACAAGCCCCCGCGTTTTTCTCCCGGCTCGTGAATTCTCTCTCCTACCTCCTACCTCCTGCCTCCTGACTCCTGACTCCCGACTCCTATCTTCCTTTCCCCCGGCGCATCCGCCAGGCCGTGGGCGGCGAAGACGTCCCGCCTACGTGGCACCTTGCCTGCCCTTCTGCTATCATGCCTCTCACCCTTGGGGGGACATGCATGAGACTGATCAACGTCTGCGGCGCACGGCCTAACTTCATGAAGATCGCTCCGCTGATGCGCGCGTTTGAGGGCGTGCCCGGGATCGAGCCCATCCTGGTCCACACCGGCCAGCATTACGACCGGCAGATGAGCCGGCTTTTCTTCGAGGAGCTGCGGATTCCCGAGCCGGACATCAACCTCGAGGTGGGCAGCGGGAGCCATGCCCAGCAGACGGGGCTGATCATGCAGCGGTTCGAGCCGGTGGTGGCGGAGTCGAAGGCCGACGCCGTCCTGGTCGTGGGGGACGTCAATTCGACGATCGCGTGCGCCCTGGTGGCTGCCAAGCTGGGAGTGGGGGTTTTTCACGTCGAGGCCGGCCTGCGCAGTTTCGACCGGACCATGCCCGAGGAGATCAACCGCGTGCTCACCGATGCGATCAGCGACCTGCTGTTCGTCAGCGAGCCGAGCGGGATTGAGAACCTCCGCAAGGAGGGGGTCGCGGACGGCAAGGTGCATTTCGTCGGCAACGTGATGATCGACACGCTGGAGCGAAGCCGGGAGCAGGCGGAGCGTTCCGCGATTCTGGAAGATCTCTCCCTGTCGGCGGGCGGTTACGCGGTGGTGACGATGCATCGGCCGGCGAGCGTCGATCGACCGGACGTCCTGCGAGGGCTGATCGAGGCCTTCGGCGAAATCCAGCGGGATATGCCGGTCATCTTCCCGATCCATCCGCGTACGCGCAAACAGATGGCGGAGGCCGGCCTCGACGGCATGACCGCGGGCATGCCCCGGCTCCGGCTGCTCGATCCGCTGGGCTATCTCGACTTTCTCAAGCTGACCGCCCATGCGGCGGTGGTGATGACCGACTCCGGAGGCATCCAGGAGGAGACGACGATCCTCGGCGTTCCGTGCCTGACGCTCCGCGAAAACACGGAACGGCCGGTTACCCTTACCCAGGGGACGAACCGGCTTGTGGGCATGGACCCGGTGCGTCTGTTGGAAGCCTACCGGGGAATCCGCAACCATCCCCCGAAAGCCTGCCACCGCCCGGACAAATGGGACGGCCAGGCCGCCCAACGCATCGCCGGGATCATCGCCGATTGGCGGCGATAGCCGCTCCTGTTTCGACCCCCTGTGGCCGATGTCGCACGCTCGCAGCGCGCCTATGATCCGCTGTTGGATCGAAACATCGGACCCTCTCGGACCGGAGTGCATCGCCATGCCAGCGCCGAGAATCCTCGCCCTCGCGGGCAGCCTGCGGGCTGATTCGTACAACAAGAAGCTCGTCAGGATCGCCGTCGAGGGCGCTCGCAAGGCCGGCGCCGAAGTCACCCTCATCGATCCGCGCGATTACCCCTTGCCGGTGTTCGATCAGGATCTCGAGGATCGCGACGGGCTGCCGCCCAACGGACGCAAGCTGAAGGACCTGTTCCTGGCCCATCAGGGTCTGCTGCTGGCCTGTCCCGAGTACAACAGCTCGATCACGGCCGTGCTGAAGAATACCATCGACTGGGTATCGCGACCCGTACCGGGCGAGAAACCGCTGGAGTGCTTTATCGATAAAGTGGCGGCTCTGATGAGCGCTTCGCCCGGCGCGCTGGGCGGGCTGCGCGGCCTGGTGACCGTGCGGTCGATCCTCGGCAACATCCGGGTGATCGTCCTGCCGGACCAGATTGCGGTCCCCAAAGCCGACGAAGCGTTCAACGCCGACGGATCGCTCAAGGACCCCAAGCAACAGGCGTCGGTCGAAAACCTGGGGGCCCACGTCGCGCGAATCCTCGCCAGACTGCATGGATGATCGCGTTCGACGATGGGTTATCGGTTCGCGTACTGGGCGGCGGCGGTGGTCTTCCAGACGAGGATCGCGTAGCCCGCCAGGGCTTGCCGGCGAGCATCTCGAAGAGCACCGTGCCGAACGCGTACACGTCGGTGCGGGTGTCGCACTCGAGCCCGGCGGCCTGCTCGGGGGCCATGTAGCGGGGCGTGCCCAGCACGTCGCCGTTCTG
>JAPKGY010000786.1 GCA_026647385.1 Phycisphaerae bacterium
AAGGTCGGGAAATCGCCGAACCTCGATCGGCTGGCGAGCGAGGGGATGCGGTTTGAACACTGCCTGGTCACCAACTCGATTTGCGGGCCGAGCCGGGCGGTGGTCATGACCGGCAAGTACAGCCACCTCAACGGTTTCTGGGACAACAACAAATCGCGGTTCGACGGGTCGCAGCAGACGTTCTCCAAGCTGCTGCGGAAGGCGGGATATCAGACCGCCATCGTGGGCAAGTGGCACCTGGTGACCGATCCGACGGGCTTCGATTATTGGGAGATTCTGCCGGGCCAGGGCGACTACTACAATCCGGCTTTCCTCAAGGCCGACGGCAAGGTTCGTTATACGGGCTATGTGACGGACATCATCACCGACCGGACCCTGGAATGGCTGAAGAATCAGCGCGATCCGAGCAAGCCGTTCATGCTGATGTGCCATCATAAGGCGACGCACCGGATCTGGCAGCCGGCCTTGCGGCATCTGCGGCTGTTCGACGATGTGACCATTCCCGAGCCGCCCACCCTGTTCGACGATTACGCGAACCGAGCGTCGGGGGCCGCCGACCAACAGATGACGATCGCGGAGCATATGCTCCTGCCGAGCGACCTGAAGATCACGCCGTCGCCGGACGACACGAGCGGGTCGGCCAACAGCTGGGAGCGCTTTCGCGATCGGATGACCGAAGAGCAGCTCAGGGAGTGGGACGCGTACTACGGGCCGATCAGCGAGCAATTCCACAAGGCGAAGCTGACCGGCCAGGACCTGACGCGCTGGAAGTATCAGCGGTATATGAAGGACTACCTGAGTTGTGCCGCCACCATCGACGAGAACGTCGGCCGGCTGCTGAAGTATCTGGAGGACTCGGGCCTGTCGGACAACACGGTGGTGATTTATTCGTCGGACCAGGGGTTCTATCTGGGCGAACACGGCTGGTATGACAAGCGGTGGATGTACGAGGAGTCGCTGCGGACGCCGCTGATCGTGCGCTGGCCGGGCCAGGTCAAGCCGGGCTCGGTCGACACCCACCTGGTGTCGAATCTGGATTTCGCCGAGACGTTCCTGGCACTGGCCGGCGTCGAGGTTCCGCCGGACATGCAGGGACGCTCGCTGGTCCCGATCCTGAGGGGCGAGCCGCCGGCTGACTGGCGGAAATCGTTTTACTATCACTACTACGAGTACCCCCAGCCGCACCACGTGCCGCCGCATTACGGCGTGCGGACGGAGCGGTACAAGCTGATCCACTATCCGCTGACGAAGGAGTGGGAACTGTTCGATTTGAAAAACGACCCGCGGGAGATGAAGAGCATCTACGACGACCCCGCCCGGGCGGAAACGGTCAAGGAGCTGAAGGCCGAGCTGGAGCGGCTGCGGGAGTACTACGCGGATACGACGACCACCGAGGTGGTAACCGGAGCGGAGAAGCCGAAACGTCAAAACGTCAAAACGTCAGAATGAGTTCCCGCTTGCAGGGTGAGATTACCTGGCCATGGACATTCTACCGGCGATTGATTTACGAGGCGGCAAATGCGTCCGGCTGTTGCAGGGGGACTACTCCAGGCAGATCGACTACGCGGATGATCCGGTGGCGGTGGCCCGGGAGTTCGAGCGGGTGGGGGCGCGGTGGCTGCACCTGGTGGACCTGGACGGCGCCCGCGAGGGTCGGCAGCGCAACCTGCCGACGATCGAGCGGATCGTGCGCGAGACCGGCTTGAACGTGGAAGTGGGCGGCGGCTTGCGCGAGGTCGAGGTGATCGAGTCGCTGCTGGCCGTCGGCGTACGGCGGTGCGTGGTCGGCACGAAAGCACTGGAAGACTGGTCGTGGTTCGAGTCCCTGGTGCAGCGCCCGACGTGTCGCGAGCGGATTTGTCTGGGCCTGGACGCCCGGCAGGGCCGGCTGGCGGTCCGCGGCTGGACGCAGGAAATGACCGAGACGGCATTGGACGTGGCGGACCGGGCGGCGGGCATGCCGGTGGCGGCCATCATCTATACTGACATCGGGCGCGACGGCATGCTCCTCGGCGCGAACGTGGAGGCGATGAAGGAGATGGCCGAACGCTCGAGAGTGCCGGTGATCGCGTCGGGCGGCGTGACCGACATCGAGGACGTGAAACGGTTGGCGGCGCTGCCGTTGCTGGGGATCATCATCGGGCGGGCGATCTACGAGGAAACGATTTCCCTGGCGGATGCGCTGCGGGTCGTGGAGGTGAGTTGAGAAGGGAGACGGGAGACGGGCAAGAGGCACAAAGGCAACAGGCACAAAGGGAAGGGGATACGCAATCATCTCTCTCTTGCAGCCTCTCTTTCCCGGAGTTTACCGCCGCGGCGGGCGTCTTTGTGCCTTCTATGAAGCCGGGCCTGTCAAGCCGGTTTTCGGGGCGACGGTCGATTGGTTCAGCCTTCTATTCGAAGCTCTCGCGGCAATGAGGGATGGCTCCCTGTTTCTCGGCCGCGGGCCCATTCAACTGATAC
>JAPKGY010000787.1 GCA_026647385.1 Phycisphaerae bacterium
GAATACTGAACACTGATTACCGACTATTCCCGTTCCAAAATCGTCACAGTCACATACGTTCCGGTGCCGGCGTGGGAGTGCGTGGCCCCGCGGCGGGTCAGCTTCGATCAGGAACAAGGCGGCGCCCAGGCGGCCCCGTGTTACGACCCCTCACACCCGCACGGCCGGGGCTACGGGACCTACATCTGGACCGGCCTGCGGGAGACGTGTGAAGGAATCCTGGCCGGCGCGCGATCGACCAGCCCGAACCTGGGCCTTTGCATGGAAGACACTTGCGAACTGGCCATTCCCTACATGGCCACCTATTGGAGCCGGCAGTTCAAGGGTGGCTTCGACGAGGACATGCCCCCGGTCAATGACTACCCCAACTCGGTGGGTCTCTTCTCCTACCTCTACCACGAATACGTCACAGCCATCGGGGCCGCCTGTGTCCAAGGGCAGGGCGCACACGGAACAAGACCCCCCGCCGAGGTGCGTTGCTTCATTCTCTCGAACAACCTCTGCCGAGGACTGATCCCCGGCCCGTTCGTTCGTGACGTCCCCATCGACTCCGAGGACGACTGGCACAAAATGGTCTCCAGCGCGTACTTCTCCTACTGCCAACCTTACGCCCGTTTCCCGGAATACCTCGTCCTGGGCGAGGCCGTCCCCCCGCCGATCCTGAAATGCGACCGCGTCACGGTGGACGTGCCCAACGCGCCCGCCACCCGCCCCGACGGCAAGCCGCCGGCCACGCTCAAAACCCCGCAGGTCCGGTTCGCCGCGGTAAACGCGGGCAGCTTTCGGGCCGCCGACGGGTCCATCGGCATCATTTTGGCCAATTCGACGGACAAGCCTCGGACCGCCGATCTGCTCGCCCCGGCCGCACCAGCCTCCCTGACTCTTTACGATGCCCGCCGCCGGGAACTCCAGCGGTGGACATCCCCCGGCGCGAACCAGACAATTCGTATCGACCTGGAACCCTGGGGAACGCGAGTATTGATCGCGCGATAGGGCGGTTTCGTTCGTGTTCTTGAGTTGGAGTGCGAAAACAATGTCCATCATTCGATCCGCCATCGTTCTCATGTTGTGCCCGATGAGTCTGCCGGCAGCCGCGAAGGACGCGCCGCCGGTTCCGTCGATCCTGCCCAGACCGGTGATCGAAAAGGCGAGCGGCGAACGGGTCGTGCTGATTCCACCGCGAATGCGACTGACGATCGCCTCACCCGATCAGGCGACACCCGCGATCACCGAAGGCATCACCTTGATCGGCAGTCGGGCGGAAGCCCTCGGATACAAGATCGCCCTCGACGAACCCGCCAAAGCCCAGATCATTCTGACTCGTTGCAGCGAGCAAACCATGGCCAGCCTGCTGAAGAGCCATGACCTCGAACAGAAGCTCGAGCCCGACCGCCTGAAGCAGGCCTATCACCTCCTCGTCGATCCCTCGCCCTCAGCCAGAGCCTGCGTGCAAATCCAGGCGGTACACGACTGGGGCCTCTATTACGGAATGGTCACAGCCTGCCAGATCCTCGATACCACCGACCGGCGCGATCTTGACGCGCCGGCCGTCGAGATCCTGGACTTCCCGGAGATCGCCCGCCGACTGGTCAAGACCAGCGCCGCCAACCGGCCGGAGGCCGTCACCCAGGGCGTGACGATGCTCCCGATCTTCAAGATCAGCCAGGTCGGCCTGCAGTTCCATGGCCGAAGCTCGACCAGCTCGAAAGAACCCGGAGCCGACTTCACCACCAACATCAAGACCCTTTGTTCCAAACTACGTGAGGCGGGCACGATCGAAACCATCGTCTACTTCTGCCCGTTTCGAGGGCACCCGGATGCCGCCACCGGCCGAATCGCCGGCGCATACGACTTCACTCTGGAATCGGACAAAACCGCCTACGCCGAGTACCTCCGGTGGATCATGGCCCAGGGTGCCCACGGCATCGAGGTCGATTACAACGATTGGCCGGGAAGCCCGGAAGTCCCGATTTGCGACGTGCTCAACCTCGCTTACGACACCGTCAAGAAACGTGACCCGGATGCGTACGTTCTCTACTGCCCCCCGGGAAGAGGCAAGGAGTCTTACATCGGCCTGCCCACGCCCGATCTGCGACAGACCTTGTCACGGGTCCCGCCGGGGATTTGGCCCCTCTGGACGGGCCTGGCCACGCTGATCAGGGAACCGCTGCCGCCCGAAAAGGTGGAAACGTACACGAAGGAAGCCGGGCGGCGGCCTTTCCTCTGGCTCAATCGCGTCGGGCTCGGAGTCAAGGAATCCTTCTCCCGCCAGGTGCCGGGACTCGAGGATCGCCGCGTATTCGCCGGCAACCGGTTGCCCCGGGAGCTGAACCGCCTCTTCGAGGGCGTGCATTTCAACACGAGCTATATCCCGACGGACAGCCAACTCCCTGTCGTGTTCGACCCGGAGGAACTCGTCTACCTGGCGACAGCCGCGGATTTCGTCTGGAACCCCCACC
>JAPKGY010000788.1 GCA_026647385.1 Phycisphaerae bacterium
GATACACCTTGGCGGCGTTGAAATCCGCCGTTTCCGGAACCGATTGGCCCGCCAGCGACTGGATGATGAACGACTTGAGGTTGAGCGTCACCGTGGTCATGTAATCGCAATGGATCAGACCATGGTTCACGACGGCTCCGTCATCGCGCATGTTGTATCCACCGAGCCATTCCCTGACCTGCCGGCCATCGAGCAAGGTCGTGTTCGACTCCGCGTCCGCTTTCATCGCAAATGCCGAAACCATCAGCTCGCTGCCGATCCGCTTCCACTGCGGCACCTGCGGATGTTTCGGCATCATGGCGACAGCCAACTGGAGGACCATCGCGTTCCAGGCGTTCTCCTCAGCCTTGGTGTCGCCGCCTTTGCCGTTCCAGTAGGGCACCCGGTAGTCGGGCCGGACAAAGCGGTCCGCCTCAAACTCGACCGCCCTGGCGACCAGGCGACGGGTCTCGGCGTCCAGATCCTCCCACATTAGCCAACCCGCTGTTCCCACCAGGGCCGCCCACGCAGCCGACTGCCAGGAATCGCCCCACCCTTCCCGATGGCCGTTGACCTTGTGCTTGATCGTCACCGCCTTGACGAGCTTGATGACTCGGGCCAGAGCGTCCCTCCTGGCGACGCCAACGACTTTCTCATCGTAGATCCCCGTCTTCAGCGCCGTAGCCACCCCGTAGGCTGCACTGCTGGGCATCCGGATTCCGTGCTCCTCCATGTCGGCGATCACGTAGTCACCATTCGCTTCGCCCTTCTCGTACTCCGTGGCCACCCAGCCAAGGTTGTACCGCACGCTGTTGAGCAACATGCGCGAGCACGCGCGCATGTCCTCACCCCGCGGAGGATCGAGAGCCAGCCGAGCCCAGTTGATGGGAACCACCTGACCAACCGGGTTACCACTCCCCCCGTCGCCGCCAGCCGCAAAGAGGGTACACATCACCCATAAGTTCACTGCCATAGGGGTTGCTCCCGTTCATGACCGCCATACGATCAGCCGAGCCAAGAGGGTACCGCTGGGTTGTCGCCCGCACCCGGAATTCGCGCTGGAACATGGGATTCAAACCCAAACTCGGTGAGTTCGCCCAAACTCCACACGTTAAGATTTGAAACGTCAAACCCGAATCTGCGTCATCCCCACTATTATCGCCCAAGTCTCCCCGAACCGCAAAGACTTCGGTCGACATCGCCGAAAACGTTCGCCCCGCAAGGGCATGTATCTCCGCGTCTTCGCTTCAGTGAGTCGCACGCGCAGCCGGCGCTACGTCAATCCGCGGATCCCACTCCTTTTCTCCACCCCATTCCCGCCGGCATCCCCGCTCTGGCACGACCCCCTATCCCCCCGTAGAATACCGTATTCGCTCACCGGCCCGCGAGACTCGGGCACTGAGCAGAGGATGATTGCGAACACGAGCACCGAGGCCGACCCGGCTCGGAGCACTCCAAACGATGACCCCGGACAAGAACACGCTCGATGCACTGCGAATCGATCGGGCCGGCGCGCCGCGCGGCGGACGGTCGGCCGGCCTGATCGTCATCGCGCTGGCGGCGATCGCGGCGGCCGGGGGGGCGATCTGGTGGTTCAGCCAACCGAAAACGCTCGCCGTCCGGACAATCGTGGCCCAGGAGACCCCGTCGGGAGGCGAAAAAACCCTCCTCAATGCGTCCGGCTACGTGACCGCGCGACGCGCGGCTACCGTCTCATCCAAGATCACCGGCAAGGTGGTCGAGGTTCTCGTGGAAGAAGGAATGAAAGTGGAGGCCGGCGCGGTCCTGGCGCGGCTCGACTCATCCAATGTGGAGCGGAGCCTCCGCCTGGCGGAGGCCCAACTGGACTCCGCCCGCAAGGCCCTGATCGAGACCCAGGTGAATCTGGTGCAGGCTGAACGCGAACTGCGGCGCCTGTCCCGGCTCGCCAATCGGGATGCCGCCAGCCAGGTCGAACTCGACCGCGCCGAAACCGAGGTGAACGCGCTCAAGGCCCGGCTCGATCGGCAAACAGCCGACGTCGCGGTCAGCGAGCATGAGGTGGCCGTCTGGAAACAGCAGCTCGAGGACACCGTCATCCGCGCGCCGTTCGCCGGAATCGTCACGTCCAAGGACGCCCAGCCGGGCGAAATGGTTTCGCCGATCTCCGCCGGCGGCGGCTTCACCCGCACGGGCATCTGCACCCTGGTGGACATGAGTTCGCTGGAGATCGAAGTGGACGTGAGCGAAAGCTACATCAACCGGGTCGAGGCGGGTCAGCCGGTCGAAGCCGCGCTCGATTCGTACCCCGACTGGCACATCCCCGCCAAGGTGATCGCGATCATCCCCACCGCCGACCGGCAGAAGGCAACGGTCAAGGTGCGACTGGGATTCGAATTTTATTTACAACCGCTTGTTCCAGCGATGACCGCGTCGGGTCGTTGGACGAGCGGTTTTTTATTTTGTCAAATTTTGCTATATTCCGGCTCGCAAATACCG
>JAPKGY010000789.1 GCA_026647385.1 Phycisphaerae bacterium
AGACGTTGTGGTACTTGGTCTTGCCGGTGACCAGGTCGCGCAGCATCGCGTCGCGTGGTTTGCCCAGGTCCTGCGACACGCGGTAGAGCCTTCTGGACGCGATCCGCAGGACTTCGGTGGCGGCCGGCGAGGCGGGCGGGATCACCCAGCACATCGGGGCCTACCGCGTGGAGCGCGGCAAGCTGTCGGTGACGTTCCTGGATACGCCGGGTCACGAGGCGTTTACCGCGATGCGGGCGCGCGGCGCGAACATGACCGATGTCGTCGTGCTGGTGGTGGCGGCCGACGACGGGGTCATGCCCCAGACGGTCGAGGCGATCAACCACGCGAAGGCGGCGCGAGTGCCGATCGTTGTTGCCTTGAACAAGATCGATCTGCCGGGCGTGGATCTGAACAAGGTTTACGGGCAGTTGGCGGAGTTGGGTCTGGCGCCGACTGAATGGGGCGGCGAAACGGACGTGATCAAGACTTCGGCGACGACCGGCCAGGGCGTCGAGGAACTCATCACTCACTTGTCCACGCTGACCGAACTGCTCGATCTGAAGGCGGATCCGACGGTGCCGGCGGCCGGTGCGGTGGTCGAGGCCCAGATGCGGGCGGCGGTCGGGGCGATCTCCCGCGTTCTCGTGCAGGAAGGGACCCTGAAGCGCGGGGACTTTGTGGTGTGCGGGTCGGCGGCGGGTCGCGTTCGCCTCATCCGCGACGACAAAGGACGCACGGTGAGCGCGGCGGGTCCGTCGATGCCGGTGGAGATCGCCGGTCTGGACGGGGTGCCGAATGCCGGGGACCTGTTCCATTGCGTCGAGTCGCTCCAGCGGGCCAAGGACATCGCCGCCGAGGTCGCCCAGTTGCGGCGACAGGAGCAGCTCACCGTCGTCCAGAAGCCCAAGACGCTCGACGACCTGTTTGCCCAGCGGGCCAGCGGCAAGGTCCCCGAACTGAACCTGATCCTCCGTTCCGACGTGCAGGGGTCCGTGGACGCGCTGTTGAAGGTGCTGGGCGACATTCCGGACGAGCAGGTCAAGCTCAACTTCCTGCACACGGGTCTGGGCAGCGTGACCGAAAGCGACGTGGTACTGGCTGCGGCCAGCGGTGCGATGGTCATCGGCTTCAACGTGGCTGCCGAGAGCGGTGCCCAGCGCATGGCCGACCAGGAGGGGGTGGAGATCCGGCTGTACCGGATCATCTACGAGGTGGCCGACGACATCCGCAAGGCGCTGGAGGGCTTGCTGCCCCGCGACCGGAAGGAGGAGTTGCGAGGCCGGGCCGAGGTCCGCGAGGTCTTCCGCGTCTCACGGGTGGGCGTGGTCGCGGGCTGCTTCGTGACCGAGGGGCTGATCGCGCGTTCGAACGTGGTCAAGGTGGTCCGGAACGGCACGATCATCGTACCCACGGAGGAGGACGTGAGGCGAGGCCGGAACCGTGCGTTGGCCTCGTTGAAGCGGTTCAAGGACGATGCCCGGGAGGTTCGTGCGGGTATGGAGTGCGGCATCCGGGTCGAGGATTTCGATGACGTGAAGCCGGGCGACGTGATCGAGGCGTACGAGGTGGTCGAGACGGCCCGGACGCTCGGATGAGGGGCTCGGTTGCCGGTGCGGCGTGACCCATGGACCGGATGGTGATTGGATCGCTGCGGTTGAAGCTGGCCGTCTTCGGCGCCACGTCGCTCAAGGACAAGCGCCGGGCGGTGAAAAGCCTGAAGGAGAGGCTGACCGGGCGATTCAACGTGTCGGTGGCGGAGGTGGGGTCGCTGGACCATCGCCAACAGGCGGAAGTGGCCGTCGTGATGGTGGCGAATGACCGGCGGTTTGTCGAGAGCTGCCTGGACACGATCGTGGATTATGTTCGGCTGGACCCGGCGGCGTCGTTGGTGGATTACGAGAGCGAGTTGTTCTGACGGGCGGGCGGAGCGATGAAGTCGTACAGGCCGCAACGAGTGGCCAATATCGTACGGGAGGTCGTGAGCGAGGCGATCGCCGCCAAGCTGAGCGATCCGCGCATCGCGCCGCTGTCAAGTGTGACTCGGGTGGACGTGAGCGCGGATCTCGAGCATGCGAAGGTCTATATCAGTGTCCTGGGTTCGGCGTCCGTGCAGCGTCGGACCATGCAGGGGCTCCAATCGGCGCTGGGGGTGGTTCAGCGAATGGTCGCACGCTTTGCTTCCCCGTTCCCCCTTTGAAGCGGATCGGGGGTTCCGGCGTGACAGGCACATCCTCGAACGCCACCAGGATCACGCGGGGCGACCCCGCGTGTCCGGTCACCGGCTTGACGATCATGCTGACTTTTTGAGAGTGACCGTTCACCTGCATCCGAATCGCCTCGCTCTTGACCTCCTGACGGTGCAACAAGGCTTTCCGGATGAGGCTTCCCAGCTCCAGCCGCAACCCTTCGCGGGCCATCGTAAAAATATTCATGCTCGCTTCGCCGGACGCCGGCTCGAGATATTTGCCCGTTCGG
>JAPKGY010000079.1 GCA_026647385.1 Phycisphaerae bacterium
ATTCATTGCCCTTTGCACAGTAGGGTTCTTCGCAAGGATGAGTTATGCTATGGCAAGAACCCCGCTCTTGCCCCTCTTTGCACTATCATTGGGCGCAAGCCCGGAGGCAACTGCCTGGGCGAGTTCGTCGGCGTCGCCTGGTTCGGTTCCGATCTTGCTCCAGCCTTCGTGTCCGCCCTGGAAGCCTGCGTCGAGAAAGAAAACGCGGTCACCGACTACTTCGAGCGCGCCGTCGACCGCCTCTGCGACGATTGGCCTCTCATCCCCGCCGACGTCAGCCACCTGCCCTGTATCGAAATCGACTTCCCCGAAGACCTGGCCCGAGCCCGCGACGTGATTCTCCCGCGATTGAAGCCTTGAGTAGGATCTCGGAGGCGTGTTTTTCAGTTGGTCGCGCTGATTATGGCGGCCTTACAGCCGCTCCAGGATGGGGTGTACGGTCCTGGGGATGCGGAACACCAGCGATGTTCTTTGCTTGCGAATCGCCAGAGTCGTCTGGTTTTCTTTGAATGCGGGGAACAGCCTGAACACGGTTCTCGTGAGCCAATTCTTGAGATTAGGCCTCTTGAATGCCTCAACGACGCTAAAGTAATACTGTCGCTCGATCCGATAGCCCATTCGCTCGAGTAATTCGCGGATTTCAGGGCCGGTATATTCGCGCCAGTGGTTGTTGACAATCGCGAGCTTGTCCGGATCGAGTTGATCGAAGTAAGCCTGGATGGGAGCGAGGATGGGCTTGCCAAACAGGAATTGCAGGCGCCTCTTGTACTGTGTGAGATTCGGCAATGATAGGTAGAACAACGAATCGGGCCGTCCAACCCGGTTGATCTCTTTCAGCAACGGCAACGGGTTGAAATTCAAATGTTCGAGCACCTCGCACATGATAATAACGTCGAAGGTCTCGTCTTCGAATGGCAGCAGATAGTCTTCGAGTCGAACGCCCGCCGTCTCGATGGCGTAATGCTCGTACCGCCTCTTCTGCTCCGGCATCAGCATGTACTCGGGGATGTCGACGGCTGAGACCTTGAAGCTGCGTTTAGACAGGCACACGCTGACCACCCCAAAAAACGCTCCGATTTCCAAGACTCGTCCGCACTCGCGATGACCCGCGAAGGCAAGGACGTCGTTGAGGGTCCGGATGTACTCGTGTCGATGGGCCCGCAGGTAGCCCGGAACCCCATCCTTGGCCTTGTGATGTCCGTAGGGATCGAGGTCGAAGCCCCGGAACTCCTCGAAGGTCTCATCCATTAAACGTTCAATGTCTGGGGCTGCACGCATAAGTGTCACTTGATGCCCAGTGCGATTTGTCTCGTTTTCGAACACCCATTCTACCTCGGGTGTTCTCGTCGTCAAGGAATTTTTGACGGAGATGACTCCGCGGGATGCAGTTTGCATCGCGAAGATCGGGGTAAGTTGCACGAGCTGGAGGGACCGCGCTACCTGCGCAGGGGGGCGTCATAACGTGGTTCGCGCAATAGGGTGGGACGGCCGGGATTTCGGATTGCCCGTACACCGGCCGCAACCGAGGCCGGTAAGAAAGGTTTCGGTCCCCACCTTCTGACGGCATGCCGGCCTCCCAAAAGGCGGATGAAGTGGCGCTGACTGCGCGTAACGTTCGGGTAATTCAGAAGTTGAGATACAACCGGCCGGCCACGGCCCCCCGTTATTACTTCTACGGGCATTGCCCGCCGATCCGCCAACTGCGGCGTCAGCCGGGACTTGGGCCGCAAAATGGGGCGGCCCGTCGTTCAAGCATCACCTTGAACGCCGATAGAGCCCGGCCACGGCGTTCAGCCACCCTCGCACGTCCCCTTGGACGTTCCGACTCGATATCGTGCGGCCTTGCCCCCTTTCCGGGCGAAGGCCGGGGCTTCCTGTGCGGGTCTTGGACCCCCTTTGCGGAGGCCTCGCGCAGGGGTGTCAATCTGGGCCATTTGTGCCCGGCCTCGCCGAAACGCCCCCGCGATTCACGGGGCAAACATTGATGGCCGAAACAATTCGTCACGGCGCGGTTTTTCGGGAATTCGAGCGTTTTTCGTTGCGCGGCAAGCGGATTTCCAAGACGAGAATCTTTCCGCTCTCTTTTCCGAGTGTTCGGCGGCGCCCGGCAGGAAATCGAATTGCGGATCGGAGATTTGAAATCTCAAAGAGATCGCATACGCACCAATTTCCCATGCATCGCAGCCCTTTGTGCCTTTATGCATCTCTATTCCTTCCACATGCCCCCCGATTGTGCGTCTGGCGTCGCATGACGGTGACGCCCAGTGGTTTTCTACACGGTCACGCCGAGAAGATCTGTCGGACGGTTTCGACGATGGCGTTGATGTTGTGGAAGAAGTACCACATCGGCAGGCCGAGCAGGCCCGCGCCGATGAGGACTAGGCTGGCACCGGTGGGGGAAGGGAGCATGGTTTCGTGGCGAAGTTCCTCGCGGATGGCCGCGATGAATTCGCGCCGGGCGCAACGGGCTTCGGGCGACGCGGGGCCGTCGATGTGCAGCGTAACGCTGCGGAGCCAGGGCAATCCTGCCTGGGTGACTCGCAAGCCGACCGGCTGAATTGTGCTCGGGCCGTCGGCGTCGAGGGCCAGTTGCCATCCGAGTCCGCGGGCAGCCTGCTGGAGCAGACGCCGGCCCTGAGCGGGGCTGCAATTGTAGATGACCCAGCTCTGGTCCCGGCGGGGCAACAGGAAAACGAACAGGCCGACCAATGCCAGGACGACGGCCGTCACCAGATGGGCCTGGCCCTGGCCGACCAGAGCCATTACCGGCAGGGCGATCACCGGGACGAATGCGACTCCCAGGAGGGCGAAATCGACGCGGGCACTGACGAGGCAGGGTCGTGCCCGGCTGCTGACCAATCCGAGCCCGAGGAAATACAGGGAGAGCGGGGCCAGGGCCAAAATGACCTTCAGGACAAACACGGCCTGGTCGAAAACGTCCACCCTCGTCACTCCTGCGTCGTGCCCCCTGCCGGCGCGTCCGGGGCCGGCCTGTCGATATGGTCCCCCTTGGGGGCGACCTTACGATATCCTAGGTAGCGGATGACCTCAAAAACCTCGCTCCACGAGGGAAAAGGCCTTTTATTGGTCCGCTTGTATTCGTCGATGGCCAGGACGAACTCCAGGAGTTCGTCGGTCATTTCTCCTTCTTCCGCCTGTCGCCGCAGGTCGCTCCGCCGGCGGCCCGGCCCTCGTCGTCGTTCCAGGCCCGACCGGCGGTCGGCCACGCCGCGGCGGTCGCTCTTGCGTCGTTCGGGCCCCGTGTATGGTTGTGGCAGATCGCTCACCAGGTCGCCTCGGGTTATAGATTCCCCTCGCCATGGCTCCGTTTGCGTTCGACCGGTCTTGGCCTCCAGTTAGAGGCTATCGACCGAGGGGCGGCCGCTCGACGGCGGCTGACGCGCGAGGCGACGGATCAGAAGTCGTCATCCTCTTCCTCGACGTCCTCGTCCAGGTCCTCGTCGAGGTCCTCGTCGAGGTCCTCGTCGAGATCCTCGTCGAGGTCCTCATCCTCGTCCTCGTAGAGGTAGTCGAGATCCTCGTCTTCCTCGTCTTCCTCATCCGGGTCGCGAGCGCACTGCGGCTCCCATGACCACGGCTCCGCGGGGCTCAACTCGCAGGGCTTGTCCGCCGGATCGCGGAACCCATCGGCGTCATTGGGCTCGAGCACGACGATCTCCTCCATCCCATTCGGTTCCGCCACCGCGGCAGCCCCGCAACTCACTTCCATCTCATCCATGCACTGCATGTCAAGGCTCCCGAGAACACCTGTTTGGTCACTACTACGCCCGAATTCATGTCAATATCGGACATTGTCCGCGAAAAGTGTATACCCCGTTCGGGAGTCGTCAAGGGTATTTTTTTGTCCGCTTGCGACCCGCGGGCACCGGCGTCTATCGGCCAACTCAGCGGGCCTTGATCACCAGAAGCGGGGTGTTTCCTTTTCCGGCGGGCTCGAGTCGGTACTCCAGGCGGCGCATGAGCTTAGCAGCCTCCAGGATTTCGCGGGCGGTCCCCTGAGCGACGAAATCCGGCCGAGCCGCCCCCGGGTCCGCCTGGACGTGGTATTCGACCGGAACGCCGGAAATCAGTTCCCGAGCGAATTCATCCCAGTCGGCCGGCGGGTCGCCCACGACGATGGGGCGGGTCAGGAGGGCGTCCAGGAGGGCTGCCGGCGTGGTCGGAGGGGGAGTGGGAGCCGTCGGGGTGGCTGGGTGGGTGGCGGGGCTCGATACCCGAGGATGGACCCAGAGCGCGCCGTCGACCCAGTCGATGGCGGCGTTCAGTTGGTCGGCGACCGCGTCGCACACCTGGCCCAGGGTCGCACCCGGCTGCCGCAGATTGACGAGGCCCTCCGCCCGGAGGACTTCGGGATGGACCAACACGTCGACACCGAACCGCGCGGACACGTCGCGGGCGATCAGGCTCAGGGGCGCGTCCACCCAGTCGACGTCAGCCGACCGACTGCGAAGGGCGGACCAGGTTTCGCTCGGCGCGGGTTGGGAAGCAGAGCCGAGTTGGAGTTCCTTCCGCCAGACGCGCGGGAGGCGGTCCGGGTCGGCGATGAGCACGCTGCCTTCGATGAAAGCGGCTTCAAACCCCGTCCAGCGCGCGAGCCAAGTTAGCGCCTGCCGGCAGGTCAGGTGTTGGGCGAAGATGCGGACCGGGGTCTGCAGGGCGTCCGGCGTGACCGACTCGTCGAGCAGAACGGGCAGGCCGAGCGAGCCGGTGAGTTCTTCCAGGGCGTGCTTGAAGGGAGTATTGCGCCATTCGACCGGGCAGGGTTTGTCCAGAGCCGCCGGGTCCGCGGCCATTGGCGCGGAAACGGCGCGTACGGCAATCAGTAGCGAAACCAGGCCGACGATCATGGGTTCTCCGAGACAAGCCTTTCCCGACCGGGGAGGCGTCAGGGCGTATTCTAACCGCCCGGGCCGGCTCGGCGAGAGCTCAGGGCAAGGTTTTCTCCTGGCCTGCTCGGGCGAGCAGCTGGGTCACGAGTTCCGCCAGTTGGGTCACCGCGAACGGCTTGCAGACAAGCACCGTGTTCTCGTCGAGGGCGCTTTCGATCTCGGCGTCGGCGGCGGCGGTGATCAGGATCGCGGGTACGGTGGATCCGCTCTCGCGGATCTCCCTCAGGCAGGAGAGTCCGCTGCGTTTGGGCAGATCGATGTCGGCCACGATGACCGCGACGCGGTCCCGATGTCGTCGAAAGATGGCCATCATGGCTTCGCCGTCGGGGGCACACGTGACCTCGAACCGGGAGGTCTGCAGCGCGGTCCGGATGATTGCCTGGACCTGCTCGTGGTCCTCGGCCAGGAGGATGAGTTGTCCCGCGCCCTGGGGCGTGGGGATGGGCGGTGCTGGGGGCCTGGGCATGATTTCCCCCTCGTAAAGAGGGATAATAATCATGAAAGAGGTTCCCTTCCCGGGCTCGGAATCGACGGCGATGGAACCGCCGTGGTCCTTGATGATGCCGTGGACGATGGGCAGGCCCAGGCCGGTGCCTTTCTCCATGGGCTTGGTGGAGAAGAACGGCTCGAAGGCGTGTTCGACGATTTCCGGGGACATGCCCATGCCGCTGTCGCTGACCGTGAGCTGGACGGTCGGCGGTTGCCCGGGCCGGGGCGGGGAGGGGGCGGCCTTGATGCGCAGGGTTCCGCCCGTGGGCATGGCGTCCCAGGCGTTGATGGTCAGATTGATGATGACCTGACAGAGCTGGGTGGCTTCGCCCATCACGCCGAGCGGCTCGCCGGCGGGCAGGTCGGTGACCACCTGGATGGAGTTGGGCAGGGTCCGCTCGATCATGCGGACGGCGTCTCGGACGACCTTGCGGAGGTCGAGGGGCTGCTTTTCGAACGGGACGCGCCGGCTGAAGGTGAGCAGGGCCCGGGTGACGCCGGCGGCCTGCTGGGCGGCGTCGGTCACGCGTTCGAGGGCTTCCCAGGCGGGGCTGGAGAACGGCAGCGTCTGGCGGGCGAGGTCGGTGTAGTTCTGGATGACCATGAGCAGGTTGTTGAAGTCGTGGGCGATGCCGCCGGCCAGGCGTCCGACGGCCTCCATCTTCTGGGACTGGCGGAGCTGGATCTCCAGCGCTTCCCGTTCCCGGTCGGCCCGCTTGCGGTCGGTGATGTCCAGGAGGCTCGCGATGGTGCCTTGGGGCCGACCCTCTGGTGAAAGAAATGGGGTTCCAAATACCACTAAATTGCGATGGGTGCCGCGCCGGCCGACGAGTTCGACTTCGTAGCTCGAGGCGATTCCCTCCAGGCGCCGGGCGTGCTCGCGATCGATCGTCCGGATGCTTTCCTCGGTGAAAAAGCAGCGCCAGTCCCTCTCGAGCACTTCCTCGGGCGAGTCGACCTCGAGCATGGCGCACATGGCCGGGTTCACGTAGACCGTCCTGCGTTCCGCGTCGTCCTGCCAGACGCCGGTGGGTGTGTTTTCCACGAGCGCCCGGAACCGGCTTTCGCTCGCGCGCAGCGCCCAGTCGATTTTGCGGTTCTCGGTCACGTCTTCCATGACGCCGACGAATCGCCGGGCAAAAACGCCTTCGTGGTAGAGGGGATAGCCCCGATCGTGCAGCAGGACGTAGTGCCCGTCCTGATGGCGGAACCGGTACTCGGCGTCAAAGGTCGCCAGGTTCCGCTCGGCCTCGGCCAGCAGCTCCAGTACCCGGGTGCGGTCCTCGGGGTGGATCAGATCCACCCACTGCTGGAATCCACCGCCCATCTGTTCGGGTGTGTATCCGAGCATGGGGGTGATGCCGCCGCCCCAATGGATTTCGCCCGTCTCGCTGCAGCAGTCATAGACGGCCATATGGGCCGCGGCGGCGACCAGTTCGTACCGCTGTCGCCACGCCGTCGTCTCTCGTTCCGCCAGCTTGCGGCTGGTGACGTCGCTCAGTGTGTGGACGATCCCGGTGAGTCGGCCCTGTTCGTCCAGGATCGGATCGACCGCGACCTGGTAGGATCGGCCGGCCATTTCGAGGGTGATGGTTTCGCGTTGCAGCGACTTGGCCATCCGGGGCGCGGGGCATTCCTCCAGGGGCACCTGGGTGCCGTGAACGATCTCCCAGCAGTGCCGCCCGACGATCTCTTCGGGAGCTTTACCCAGTATGGACTTGGTGGCCTTGTTGCATCGCAGGATTCGGAAGTCCTTGTCGAGCAGCCAGATGGCGTCATTGACGGCGTCGAAGGTGGCCTGCCATTCCCGGGCGGCCAGGTGGCTTGCCAGTTCGGACTCCCTGCGGACCGAGGCCTCGCGGTCATCCTGAAGCAGGCGGCGAAGAAAGGCTTTCAATCGTTGAATGGGGTGTCGCGGCGCCGGGGAGTGGTCTGCCTGCGAGGTCCTGTTCTCCGGTGTGGCGACGCGATTCTTGTCCGGTTTCGGGCCAATACTCATGGGCCTGCCTCGGTTTCGTTCCTGGGCGGCGGGCGGGGTCGGTGACGTGCTGAGGAGGGGACGCCATCCGCTCCCCGCGATCCGGAGAAGTGGAGTGCCTGATCTCACTCATGTTCGGTGGAGCCGCCGCTCCGCGTGCCGGTTCGATCGCGCGGGCACGACCGTATTGTACGCGGAAGGCCGGCGCGGCAACAAGCCCGCGGTCGGGCGGATCGACCGGGTCGGCGCTGGTCGGAGGCGCTTCGGCCGACACGCCTCAAGATTGCTCCGGTCAGATCCGGCGGTTATCTTCCCGGACGATCTCTGCGCCCTCGACGAGGAACCGCCATGAGGCTTGCCCACGTCCTCCCTGTTCTTGCGGTCTGCCTGATTCCGCCGTCGGGTCGCGTCTTGGGTGCGCCCGCGGATCGGCCGAACATTCTTTGGATCACCGCCGAGGACATCTGCCCGGATCTGGGTTGTTACGGGGACACTGGCGCGCGCACGCCGACCCTGGATGCCTTTGCCCGGCAAGGCGTGCGCTATGCCAATGCTTTTTCAGTTTCGGGTGTCTGCGCCCCGAGCCGGTCGGCGATCATCACCGGTATGTACCCCACGACCATCGGCACGCACCACATGCGGAGCAAGGCGGTCCCGCCTCCCTGCGTCCGGTGTTTTCCCGAGTATCTTCGGGCGGCGGGGTACTACTGCACGAACAACGTCAAGACGGATTATAACTTCGACAGTCCGCTGACCGCCTGGGATGAGAGTAGCCGAAAGGCTCACTGGCGGAATCGTCCCGCGGGTCGACCTTTCTTCGCGGTCTTCAATATCACGACGACGCACGAAAGCCAGATCCGCTGCACCGATGCGGAGTTTGCCCGACACATGGCGAGGGGCAGGCCGGAGGATCGCCACGATCCGGCCAAGGCGGTGTTGCCGCCGTACTACCCGGACACGCCGGTCGTACGGAACGACTGGGCGCGGTATTACGACCTCATTACCGCGATGGATTCGCAGGTGGCGGACCTGCTGAAGCAGCTCGATGAGGAGGGTCTGGCGGACAGCACGATTGTCTTTTTCTACGGGGACAACGGTCGGGGGCTGCCGCGCGGGAAGCGCTGGGTTTACGACAGCGGGATCCACGTTCCGCTGATCGTGCGGTTTCCGGACGGGCGCGGGGCGGGGACGGTCCGCGAGGACCTGGTGAGCTTCGTGGATTTCGGCCCGACGGTGCTGTCGTTGGCGGGCGTCGAGGTGCCGAAGCACATGCAGGGGCGGCCTTTCCTCGGCGAGCAGAAGGCGGAGCCGAGGGATTACGTCTTCGCCGCCCGCGACCGGATGGATGAGACGTACGACATCATCCGCGCGGTTCGCGACAAACAGTACAAGTACATCCGCAACTTCAAGGCGTGTCGGCCTTACGCCCAGTACATCGACTATATGGAGAAGATGCCGACCATGCAGGAGATGCGCCGGCTCAACAAGCTGGGGAAGCTGGCCGGGCCGCAGCAGCTTGAAACTGCAATGTGCACTGAAATTCTTTGATGAGTACAAAGGAACAGCAAACCCGTGTGATTTGCTTTCCGAGTCATTTGGGTTAATGGCGGACGGGACTCTGTTG
>JAPKGY010000790.1 GCA_026647385.1 Phycisphaerae bacterium
GCCGTTGTGGTTGAACTGCGGCTTGCCCACCACCATCAGGATTCGCTCGCTGGCCGGGTCCGCCTGGTTCGGTTCGTCCGGCCGGACGCGGAATTCGGACAGGTGCAACTGCGAATCGTATTCAACCGGCTGGTGCGGCCCGCGCGGCGCGTTGTAGATGACAAACAGGCGGCCGTTGTCGGCGTACCGCGGATGGAAGGCCAAGCCGAGCAGGCCGCGCTCGTCGTAGACAAAGCCGCCCCCAAAGTCGATCCCCACGTTCACCATTCGATCGGCCAGGTCAAGAAAAGGCGTCGGCAACAGGAATCCACCGGGGTCAATGATCCGAATCCGTCCGACCTGGTCGGCCACAAACAGCCGGCCGGTGCCGTCGCCGGGCGAGGCCATCGCGACTGGAGAGGTGAGTCCCTGCGCGACCAGTGTCAACGCGATGGTAGTCGGGGACGGCCCGGGAATGGACGGCGGACAACCGCTGACCACGGACAAGAGTGCGGCGGTCGCCGCAAGACTGGGCGTGCCAATCAATCTCCCCGCGGAGAGTAACGTGGTCCGTCGCGATCGGAACATGGCAACTGCTCCGCCCGGCAAGCTGGCGCGTGTGCTCGGGTGTTTATAGGCGGGCGGGTTCGTTCGCACCACCTCGGGATGGCGACGCCGTCCCAGGAATCCGCCGCGAGCGGGCGCACCGGCGGCGGGACAGGCACTCTCTCGGGGGTGCCCATCCTTCAAAACAGTTCGCCGGCCGACGACCGAGCGCTAGAATCCAGCGAGCGTGGAGACATTTCAATCCGGAGGGTGGCCAAGCGGTTGGCATGCTGTGGAGGCTCTTGCCATGGCGACTGGATATGGAAGGCATTCGCGCGAACCCGTTGTTCTTTTCACACTTGAAGCGTTCGCGGTATCGCTCCTCCTACCCGCGCTCGCGCAGGCTGCTTTCCTTCCCCTCCAATTGCAGACGATCTCGTCCGGCGAATTGAATACACCGATCGGCATGGCCGCGGCCGGCGATGGGAGCGGGCGGCTCTTTATCATCGATCAGCGCGGCCGGATCGACATCATTCAGAACGGGTCCCTGCTGCCGACGCCGTTTCTGGATCTGGGGAGCAAACTCGTGCCGCAGCGCACCAACGCCTCGGGCGCGCCCTCGTTCGACGAGCGGGGGCTGCTCGGGCTGGCGTTCCATCCGGACTACGCCGTCCCCAACGCCCCGGGTCAGGGCAAGTTCTACGTGTTCTACTCCGCGCCGTCGGCGGACCCGGGCACTCCCGAGAATCCCATCAACTGCGTGAGCAGGGTCTCCGAGTTCAAGGTTTCCGCGGGCAATCCCAACGTCGCGGACCCGACATCGGAGCGAATCCTGATGGCATTCAACAAACCGCAGTTCAACCACAACGGCGGGCAGATCTCGTTCGGTCCGGACAGGATGCTGTACATCAGCACTGGTGACGGCGGCGGTTCCAACGACAACGACCCCGGTCATACCGGAGGCAGTGCGCTGAAGCCGAACGGTCCGGGCGTGTTGGGGAACGCCCAGGATCGAAGCAACCTGATGGGCAATATCCTCCGCATCGACGTGAACACCAACAACGGACCCAACGGCCAGTACGGCATCCCGGCGAACAACCCCTTTGTCGGACAGGCGGGGGTACGCGAGGAGATCTACGCCTACGGCATGCGAAACCCGTGGCGGTTCTCGTTTGACGACGGCCCCGGCGGCGACGGGAGGCTTTTCGTCGCGGACGTCGGCCAGGGCCTCTATGAGGAAGTGAATATCGTTCAGAGCGGCGGCAACTACGGCTGGCGGCTGAAGGAGGGCTTCCACGACTTCGACCCGACGTCCTCCGTGCCCGACGGGCCGCTACTGGACCCCATCGCGGAATACTCGCACCCCAACGCCCCGGACGGCACCAAGATCGGCCTGGCGACCGTCGGCGGGTACATCTACCGAGGCAACCTGATTCCGGGCCTTCAGGGCAAGTACATCTTCGGCGACTGGAGCACGTCGTTCAGCGCCGGACACGGCACGCTGCTGGGCCTGGAGGAAGTGAGTCCGGGCACCTGGCAATTGACCACACTGGACATCGCGGGTGGAAACCCGATCCCCTACTTCATCAATTCCTTCGGGCGCGACGAGGACGGCGAGCTGTACGTACTGGCCAATCTGTACAACCAGCCGAACAACCTGCACGGCGGGCTGATCTTCAAGATCGTGCCCGAGCCGTCGTCGGGCTTGTTGATCCTGAGCCTGATCGGAGCGTGGGGTCTGCGAAAACGGGGGAAGACCTGCACTCACATTTCGGCCTGATCGTTGGCGAGCCGCGTGCGCGAACACCGGCACCGGTTGGTACGGAGGCAGCGATACCGGAACGCCCGTCGGGCGCCTTGTCCCCTTGAAAGGTTACTTTTTTCCCTTGACTTTGGCGTTCCTCGAACTTAGAATTCGTTTAACAAT
>JAPKGY010000791.1 GCA_026647385.1 Phycisphaerae bacterium
CCCGAGGCGATCCGCGAGATGTCCGAGCCGGTCAACTGGGTGACGGTTTCGTCGTTGTGGAACCGTGAGGCGCAGGTCCGGGAGAACGCGAATTCGCCAGGCTTGGCGCTCGCCGCAGGAAGTGGCCGGCATCATCGAACGCTGCAGCCAGGCCGGCTTTAACACCGTCCTCTTCCAGGTTCGCGGCAATGCTACCGCTTTCTACCGGTCTCGTTATGAGCCGTGGGGCGAGGAATACTCCGGGGGCGATCCCGGCTTCGATCCTCTGGAGGCCGCCGTCTACGAAGCCCACGCGCGGGGCATGGCCATCCATGCCTGGGTAAACGTCATGCCCGGCTGGCGAGGGCAGCAGCCGCCCGTCGATCGCCGGCAGCTCTACAACGCACACCGCGACTGGTTCCTGCGCGATCAGAGCGGTCGACTTCAGCCGCTCGGCGATTTCTACGTCAGCGTCAACCCCTGTCTGCCGGAGGTCCGACGATACCTCGTGAACGTCTTCCAGGAGATCGTCAGCCGCTATCAGGTCGACGGTCTGCACCTCGACTACATTCGCTTCCCGCTGGACAAGGCCCCGCGCGGCAGCGATTACCCCTGCGACGCGCGGACGCTCGAACTCTACCGCCAGGCCACCGGCAAACGCCCGCAGGACAGCCGCTCGCAGTGGACGCTGTGGCGCCAACGCCAGGTGACGCAACTGGTCCGCGAAATCCGCCGGATGTGCCAGCATGACCGTCCGGGTCTGCGGCTGACCGCCGCGTGCCTGCCCGACGTGAACGAGGCCAGATCCCACTACTTTCAGGACGGGCCGACCTGGCTGACCGACGGGCTTGTCGACGCCGTCTTCGTGATGAACTACACCGCCGACACCGGTACGTTCCGTCGCCGACAGGAGGCCTGGATGCGCACGGCCCCCAGCCGTTGGGTCATCCCCGGCATCGGCGCCTATCTGCACTCCACCGACGCCTCCACGCTCGCCCAACTGAAGTTGGCCGACCAATGGCTCCGCGGCTTCGCGTTCTTCTCCGCCAATGCGATCTTCGGATCGGACCCCCGCAGCCGCCAGCGACTCAACGCCGTTCAGCCCGTTCTCCTCGACATGAAACAACGCGGCGGACGCCGCTGATCCTCGCACAGCCTCGCCACAGGCTCGCAGGGCGACCGCGCATGCCCGCCCGGCGCACTCGCAGGGACTGCTCCGCAAAGAGCCGCGGACCTCACCCCGCGCGGCCTTGCCTCCTCGGGGAACGCGGCGGACCCGGTCATCATCCGTGTCACAGCTTGTCGAACTGCGCCTTCACGTACTCGCGGGCTCGGCCCACGTCCGCGGCGGTGACGTGCTCGAGCAGCAGCCACATTCCCCTGTCCAATTCGGTCAGCAGACGCAGATACAACGGATAGTCGAGATCGCCCGTGCCCGCCGCCGGCGTCTGCGAGCCTTTCGGTGAGGCCTTCACGTCCTTGGCATGGGCCACGACCGTGTGCTTCCCGACGCGTTTGAACATGTCTTCCAGCACGACCGGCATTCGCGGAATGTCCTCGTTGCGGAAGTAGTTGCACGCGTCCATGGTCAGCTTGAGCGCGGGCGAGTCCACCTCCTTGAACAACCGCTCCGCGCGTTCAGCCGAGTCGATCACGTTGCGCCAGTAGCACTCGATTGCAACCGTTGCGCCGGCTTTGTCGGCCGTGCCGGCCAGCTTCTTGAAGGCTTCGCGGCAGGCGACGTAGCCGGCCTCCGTGTAGTTCTTCGGGTCCTCGATCCACTGTGACTCGGCGTTGAACGTCCCCGTCTCCGTCGAGACGATCGGACAACCGAACCGCTTCCAGTTTTGCAGGTAGGTGTTCATCCGGGCCTCGCCGACCTTGCGCCTCTCGGGGTTCGGGTCGACGACGTTGAAATAGCCGAACAGGGCGACGATCTCGATGCCGTGCCCCTCGAAACACGTTCGAATCTTGTCGACCGCCTTCCAGTCCGGATTGGCGTGGTCGAACGGAACGTCCTTGAAGGCCGTGTAATCACAAAGTACGCCGCCGAAGCCGTCCTCTTTCACCCGGCGGACCGCCGCTTCGAGGGGCATCCCGCCGTACACCTGCATCGAGACGCCCAGTTTCAGGTTCTTCCGGGCCTTCTCGCGCAGCGACGGCGAGCCCTGAGGCTTGGTCGTCGTTTCGGCGGCCAGGGCCATCCGCCCGGCGAGGGCCGCCGCTCCCAAAGCACGCAACGCATCACGACGGCTCAACGATTCTGGCTTTTTAAGTCGGTTCATCGAGCACCTCTTATCCTGTTATGTCCTTGGCAATATGTATGTGCATGCCGGTTAGCCTACCGCGATTGGGTCACCAGGGAAAGTGGCGCGCGAGGGGGCTCGCCTGGGACAACCGCGGCATGGCGGTCGCCGGGGTGGTGGTTGACCAATTATGCTGGGTTTACTTGACTCTAATTGGGGACAGCTTG
>JAPKGY010000792.1 GCA_026647385.1 Phycisphaerae bacterium
CGAGCCACTCGCGGTGCTGCGTGAGGAAAGGGTTGGGCGGATTCTCGACCCGGCGGAGCATGGCGGTATCATATTCGGATAATGCTGTGGGAGTATGCGGACGGCACGCTGGCGAGCTTCGCGCAGTTCAACGCCAACAGCGCCCCGGCCAACGCCAAGGGGGCACTCGCGGAGTTCCGGGGGACGGAGGGAACGCTGTACCTCACGCACAACAAGATCGAGATCGTCCCCGAGCCGGTGCGAACCGACGAGATCCCCGCGCTGGACCCGAGAGATCGGGCGGGCAGCGCCCGGCAAGGGCGGGCGACGACGCAGGCGGCGGACAAGGCGTTCACCATGACCGGCGCGACCGACACGAGCGCGCATGCGCGAAACTTCCTGGATTGCGTCAAAAGCCGCAAACCGTGTACCTGCCCGCCCGAGGTTGGACATCGCTCGACGACGACCACGTTGCTGGGCAATCTGGCCTACGATCGCGGACACGAGCTGATCTGGGACGGAGAGGCCGAGCGGTTCTCGAACGATGAAGAGGCTAACCAACTGCTGAGCTACGAGTATCGGGCACCGTGGAAACTGCCGTAGGGAAACGTCAAGACCTCAAGAAATCAAAACGTCAACAGGTCAAAACAAAAGACAACAGGTCGGGACTCAGCGGGGTCTGGGCGCGGAGGGCGGAGTTAGAACCGGTTTTGGCGGTCGATGAGGTATTGGATCAGGGCGTGGTCGAAGCTCATGGCGGTGTGGACCTGGGCGAAGTCGGCGCGGACCAGGGCGCTTTCCCGGCGGAGGGTTTCGGTGTGCTCCGCCAGTGCACGGCGGTAGCCCGCGCGCAGGGCGTCGGGATCGCCGGTGACGCGGGTACCGGTGTCGGGATCGGTGAACTGGCCGGGGTTGTCGAAGGGGAACTCCACTTCGCTGGCATCGAGCACCTGAAACAGAATCACGTCGTGGTTGCGAAAGCGGAGGTGGTGCAGGGCCTCGATGGTCGCATCGAGGTCAGCGAGAAAATCGCTGAGCACGATCATGAGGCTGCGTTTGTGGACGCGCTCGGCGATGCGGTGGAGCGATTCGGGCAAGCCCCGGTCGGTGTGATCGGGCGCGGGACGGACGGCGGCCAACTCGCCGATGATCCGCGTGAGTTGGCTGCGCTTGCCGCGGGCGGGCATGAAAGCGCGAAGATCGCTGTCGAAGTGAGCCAGACCCACCGCGTCCTGCTGGCTGATCATCAGGTAGCCCAGTGCGGCGGCCAGGCAGATCGCGTAATCGAGCTTGTTCATCCGGCCGGTGCCGCGGGCCTCCTTCACGTCGGGATAGTTCATGCTCGCGGACGTGTCGACCAGCAGGTAGCCCTCCAGGTTGGTCTCTGCCTGGTACTTCTTCACGAAGAAGCGGTCGGTGCGGGCGTAGACGGCCCAGTCGATGGTGCGCAGGTCGTCGCCGCGCTCGTACTTGCGGTGCTCGGAGAACTCGACGCTGAAGCCGTGGAACGGCGAGGCGTGCAGGCCGCTGAGAAAACCCTCGACGATGAAGCGGGCTCGCAGATCGAGGCGGGCCACCTGGGCAATGACGTCGGGTCGGAGATAGCGGGCGGCGGAAAGCATGGCGAAAAGTCAAAACGGCACGGAGGCAAAACGTCAAAACGTCGAAACGTCAAGACAAAAAGACACTGTAGCATCGTTACCGGGTGTTCCTGGCGGAACCCTGCTGACCTCGCAATGAAACGAGCGATTTCCAACGCCGGATACGTGACCTCGCGGACTCCGCTCTGTACGTCGTCTTTGCTGGTTTTTTTGCCGCATTGCATGCCCTGTCTACAGGCTGTACACCCGGTAACGATGGTCCAGTATCGTTTTTTACGAACCTTCCTTCGTGTTCTTCGTGATGAAAAAAAGGGACTGAACCAGGAGGGACACGAAGGGCGCGAAGATCGAAGAAAGACTCAACCAAGAAGCCGAAAGGCCGAAATCCGAACTCGGAGATCCGACGTGACGGAATTCGTCCGGGTCGCCGGGGTCCTGGTCGCCGGGGCGAGGCGGCGAAGGTCCGGATGGGACGGCGCTGTGCGGTGTATTGCGTGACGGCCTTCTCCATTCTCCACCCTCCACCGCCCATAGTATCCCCTGTCGGACCGGTGGTTTCCAGTCTGGTTTGATCGACGCGCCATCCGCCGTGTTTGGAAGCTTACGGTGACGGGACCCATGCGTTTGGCGCCTGTTTTCCCGAAAGGCCCTTCCTGGGCTGCGGAACACAGAAAGGCGGTCCGCCTGAGGAGAAACCGCGCGGGTCTCCACGGCGAGTCGCCGCGGCAACCTGAAGCCCTTGACACGCGACTCGCCGCAAAGCGGCTCCGTGCGGGCGCATGCCCGCGTCGCGCGTCAAGGGAAGCCGGCGGTCCTTTCCTGTCGCGGAACGCTCGTTGCATCGGTAGAATGGCTCGGCATGCGAATTC
>JAPKGY010000793.1 GCA_026647385.1 Phycisphaerae bacterium
GTCCTGGGACGAACGTTTTCTGAGACGGGTTTTAAAAAGCGACCCCAACATTGATCTCATATCCTTCTTTATTCTGCGAACACCGACCGACGTCTCTGAGGCAAGAAATGACGAACCGTGGGGGATGCCGATGGCGAAGACGAGCTTGCCGATATGGGCGAGCAGCCCCGTGGCGAACGACTCCTCCGGCGTCGGCGACAGGGCGTCGCCGGCCAGGTGCCGGGCGGAGACGGCGCAGGCGACCGAATGGGCCCAGAATCGCTGGTAGTCGAATCCCTTGCAGGCGCGCGGATCGTTCGTGGTGACGAGCGAAAAGCTCAGGGCCATGAGGCGGACCGCCCGCAGGCCGAGCATCGTTACCGCTTCCTTTACGCTGGTGATCTCCCGGCTGCACCCGACCAGGGCGGAGTTCGCGTATTTGAGCAGGCGCAGCGACAGCGCGGGGTCGGCTGCCAGGGTGTTGGCCAGTTCGTTGATCGAAACATCATCGTTCTGGCACAGCTCGAGCAGATGGATGGCTGTTCCCGGCGGGCTGGGCAGGCGGGAACAGTTCTTCAGCTTGCTGAGCAGAGAACCGGTCATCTTGCGCTCGACTCCCCGTTGCGAATCAGGCTTCCGAAATCATGGCTTCGACCTCGCGGTCGCGGACCAGGAACGCTCCCAGGTATTGAGCGGCATCCTCGAAAGAGAGAACGCCGGCCAGGGCCAGGCATTCGGCGATGTTGGCCGCCGCCCGGAACTCCTGGATCTTGACCAGCGTCTCAACCTGGGTGTTGTTCAGGAACCCGAGTTCGACGGCGATCTCCCCGAATCGCTGCTTACAGGAACGTTGGCGATCGAGGATGACGTCGATCTGGTCCACGCGGATCAGCCCGTGCCCCACCGCGATCATGCCGATCGGCTCCCGGATAAACCGGTTCTGCCCCGCCAGTTGGTGCCCGACCTCTCCGGGCACAAGGTCCCGTTCGATCAGGAACTCGACAAATGGATGGCTCACGTGAAGGCCTCCTCTATGGGTTCAGGTCAGTCCGGACACCCCCCCCGATGGTCGGCTGCCCCCGGCACCGAGGCGGGTGCATGGGGACTCGCCCGGGGTATCGACTCCGGAATCGACCTCGATGAGATCAAATCGGTTACGTTCCGATAAACACTCGTTCTCCTTGCCGCCGTAAAGCTTTTTCCGCGGATGTCGCCGGATCGGCTCTCTCGGGTTTATGGAGCTTCATGCTGCACGTATTGCCGCCCTTGGCGTGCGATCGAGCCAGCTGTTGCATTGCCCATTCCAGGGCCGTGTGACCCGCCGGCTGGCCGTCCGCTGGAAACCACTGAAACGCGCCGATGCTGACGGTGACCGGAGGGATGTTCCCGGGTCCGGTCGACCGCGCTTCAATCGAGCGGCGGATTCGAACGCAGATTTTCGCGGCGATGACGTGGTCGGGCCCGGTGAGCAGCACGGCAAACGTGCTTCTTTCGAACCGGACGGCATGATCCACCGAACGCAGTTGCTGGTGGAGGATCAGGCCCAACGCTCCGAGCACGTCCTCCGCGGTCGTTGTCCCGTCTCGTTCGACGATCTGCTCGAAGTGATCCACGTCGATCAGGACCAGAGTGACCGGCTTGCTCTGGGCGGCGGCCTCTTCGCTTCGCTGCCGCAGTTCGGTCTCCAGGGCCTCGCGGGGCGTCAGGTCGAGCACGGGCGGCTGGGGCCGATCGACGGGGCGCGAACGAGCCCGATCGGCGGCCGCTCGCAGGCGACGCGTCATGGTGAGTTCGTCTTGCAGGCGCTCCGCCTGTTGTTTGAGCAGCGCTGCCTCCCGCTGGTTCGGTTCGCTCATCGAGATGGCGGACGCCACTTCAATCGTCTCGCGGCGTACGGCATCGACGACGTCAATCGCCTCCTCCGTCGACCGGATGAGGCCGGACGCGACGAGTGTTTCACAGTATCGAGTCAGGTTGGTCTCGGTGTCGGCCCAGGAGAGGATATCGGCAATGAGCGTGGCTGTTCCGACGATCGCGGCGAACTTCTGGAGACCGAGGTCGCCGGCGAGGTCGGCGGGCCTCTTGTGGAAGCGCACCACCTTGGCCAACTGCTCGGGGATGCCCCACTCCTCCATCAGCTCGCCGCTGAGCTCGACGTACGTGGTTCCGAAGTACTGTTCCTCCAGCGGGGCGGTCATGCCGGTCACGCCGCCGGCGAGCCGCAGGATTTCCTCGTACTCCCCCGGCCGGCAACTGGCGAAAACCAACTTGCCGATCTGGGCGAGCAGCCCGGCGGTGAAGGCGGCGTCCGGAGAAATGTTGTTGGTTCGCCTGGCCAGGTAGCGGGCAGCCACCCCGCAAGCGACCGAATGGCACCAGAACCGGGTGTAGTCAAAAGCCAACCGCGCCACATAGCGCTCGCCGTTGCGGTAAGCGACTTGATCTTCCTCGCTACTGGCGACCAACT
>JAPKGY010000794.1 GCA_026647385.1 Phycisphaerae bacterium
AGGCTAATGCCGGGCAGCCCTGCGCTGCCCTTTAACTTGCCTAAGACGGAAACCCCGCCCATGCATTGGCACGGCTATCAAGACGCGCCCGACTTCATGCCTGCGGGCTACGCGGCCACGTGCGGAATGTCTCCGGTGTCAATCGCCAGCGATACCGTCCCCGGGCTTGAGGTTACGGAGTGGTGTCGCATGCTCCAGCCGAGGGGTGATCGCGTCGCTACGACGATCTGGTTGTTTAGAGCCGAATACGCAACGACAGGTTCGTCCTGTGAATTCACCTCGACCGTGATGGGCCTATGGTAGCTTTGCGCAGCGTACACGTTAGCGGAGGGGATAGTCTCTATCTGCCAAGTACCGCTGCTGATATCGAAGCTGGCCAAGCGGGGTTGTCCGCGCACATGGAACGCGATGTAGGGACGATCGACGGAGTCGATGGCTAGAACAGGCGCGATTACGCCCGAGGTATTGGGAATGCCGACCGTGATCGGGTTTGTTCCTACGGCGGCGTCGGCAAGCGTGTAGGCCAGCAGAATAGGGTCTAATGGTACGTGGCTGACGTGTGCCGCCCGCATGGTATCGACGGCCAAGGAGGTCCATTCGCTGGGGCTGTTTCCGACCCAGACTTCACCGGTCAGCGCGCTGCCGCACCCGACACGAGCGAGTTTTAGTGTACGCAATTGATGTCGATAGACGACAACGATCTCGCCATTTGTATCAAACGCCAGATCTGGATTAGCTCCAGGTCCCGCACCGGAATCCACGATCTTCATGGGTAGCGCCGCGAGGGCGGAACCAGCCAGCAGCATCGCGACCACGCTGCAGATCACAGGGATGCGCAGCCCAGGGAACAGCAGTTTTCCTCCCTGACTCTCTGTTGCGGCTTCTTCCATACTTACACCACCCTCCGACGGCAGGTCATCATGATTGCCCCGGCAATCAGCAAAAGCGAGGAGGTCGGCTCGGGTGTCAGAGGGGGGTCGTAAGCCAATATCATTCTCCCTGAACTGCAATTGTACGCGATGACCGGAAGGTTGTTCGTGTCAAAGGCCAGTGCGGCATCCGAATTCGGGGTGGGTATGTAATTGTAGGTCGTGAGCGGATAGTGAGCCCATCCAATACCTATCTCCGTAGCGTAATGAACAACGCCCTGCTTTACGTAGGCAAAGGCGGGGTTCCCCAGTTGATCGAAGACCAAGTTGATATGCTCACTCTGAACTTCGCTAACCACAAGCTCAGTCAGCCAAATCCCGGAACTGGGGTCGTACGAGCTGTAGAAAAGCCGATTGTTCCCGTCCCGAAAGGCCATACCCACCTTGTCGTTGAGTCCAAAGGCTAGAGATATGTCTCTGATGTCACTCCATTGCGGGAGGCTGGAGATGGGCTTACCGTACCAGGTTCCGGTGGCGGAGTCTCGGAAGGCAAAGCCTATGTTGTTGTGCTCGGCGAAGGCCAGACAAACATCCCCCTGGCTCTCCACCGCGACGCTCACCCGCAGCGCAGTCGGATTGATCGGCTGGCCTGTCATAGGATCAATGAGTGTGTTGATTTGGACCCGGTCCCAGCCCGATCCGCTGTAGGTCTGCAAGGTCATGCGGCTGCTCTCGCTGTAAGCCAGAACGGGATCGCTACTGGCAAGGAACGCCACATCCGGTGTGTCCTCGCTGAGGCTGCTGCGTTGGAATGATTTACGGAGCCAGCCGTCCGACGAGGATTGGGCGAACTCGATGATGGAGCCGGTGGACCACGCCGCCGCAACCTGTCCATTTCCCGCCGCCTCTGCCTTGATCCCGCTGTAAGCTGGCAGGGAACCGAGGCTGCTTGGCACCCACCCGACTGGCTTGAGAGAGCAGGCCACGACGCCGGAACCCGGGCTGATGCCGAAGATTACCGGCCATGCGGCACCGGTTTTCATGGCCAAACCCGCCGCATTGCCCCTCGCTCGGTCGAACATGGCTTTTTCCTCTAAGAGTTAAAAAACTCTTCCTGGGTTAAGATTCCGTAACTAACCTTATTCAGCTGCGCCAATGGGCTGAGCTCTGCTATCCGATCCGCCGAGCCCGTTCATCCGTGACGTGAAAACCCGGCCGGGATACACGAGTGCGGCGGACCGGATGCCTGGCCCTGTTTTTCCAGCCAAAAGGAGTGTATTACTCCCCTGTCCCAATGCCAAGACAAAACGTGATTATTCGCCAATTTGCTTTGCTCTTGCCAGCGTGCGGTAAAGTGCGGGTGAACGGCGCGGGTGGGATCTGGCCTACGGATAGGTTAGTCCGGCGAGAAGGGGGGGTGTCGGCGGCTTCGCAGGACACGGCGCCCGAAGAACCCAGGGGGTATCCGCAACCGCTTTATCACAGCTCCCGGGCCGAGCTTGTTGACATGGCCCCCGGCAAAACGCAACTCTTGGGAACGGTATGCCCGTGAATCACATGGATGCCTCGCTGTAGGGTCCGCAGTTGGGCCTCCAGCACGCGGCAGGCCGCCGCCGGAATGAGCGAAGGCAGGTGGATAGAAGCACTGGGTACAGGCGGCGATGGGATTCGAACCCATGAATAACGGATTTGCAATCCGTCCCCTTGGTCCACTTGGGTACGCCGCCGGGCGTGCAGGCCGATCTCCGGCACTGCGGGACTTTACTGTAACATACGCGGCGGGGGGGCTGCAAGCCAGGGGGGAAGGCCTGCGGCGGATAGAGCAGGAGAAGCTGGAACATGAAACACAGGCGGAAAACGGACCATCGACCGGCGATTGAGCCCGCTGTGGCGGGGCTTTACAATGCCGGCCCTGTCGCGGTCCGGATGAACGGCGGCGGCGGAGGTTCAATTCATGGCGGCTCGGTACGATCTGGGATTCGTGGGTGCGGGCAACATGGCGGAGGCGATTGTGGCTGCGGTCGTCGGTCGCAAAGTACATGCGCCGGACCGGATTATCGCGAGCGATCCGCTGCCCGCGCGTCGCGAACTCATGGTTCGACAGTTCGGCGTGGCGATGACGGCTGATAGCGCGGAGGTGGCTTCGCAGGCTGAGCGGATCATCTGGGCGGTCAAGCCGCAGAGCTTTCCCGAGGTGGCGGCTGAGGTTGCGGAGAAGGTTCGCGAGGATCAGCTTCAGATCAGCATCATGGCTGGCTTGACGACGGCCAAGGTGGCGGCGGCGTTTCCGAGGATCAAGGCCCGGGTCGTGCGGGTCATGCCGAACCTGCCGTTGAGGGTGGGGGCGGGGATGGCGGGTATGTGCCGGGGCGCGCATGCGACCGAGCAGGACCTGGCTGACACGCGAGCGGTTTTCGAAGCAGGCGGGGCCGTGGTCGTTGTCGAGGACGAGTCATTGATCGACGCGGTCACCGCGATGGCGGGGTCGGGTCCGGCGTATTTCTACCTGTTCGTCGAGGCGATGGTGGCCGGCGGTGTCGAGTGCGGGCTGAGCGAGGCGGACGCTCTCAAGCTGGCGAAGAACACCTGCCTCGGAGCCGCCCGCATGATGCTCGAAACCGGCGAGCCGCCGGCCGAGCTTCGGCGCAAGGTCACCAGCAAGGGGGGCACGACCCAGGCGGCGCTCGATCATATGCGGTTGACTGGCGTGGATAAGGGCATCCGCGAAGCGATTCGGGCGGCCTTCGTCCGGGCGCGCAAGCTCGGTCAGGGGGGATGAGATTGGCCTGGGCTGAGGAGGTCCTGAATGCGGCGCAGCGGCGGGTGTCTGATCGGAATGGTTGTTCTGGGGTTGATCGCGGCGGCGGTCGGCGGCTGCGCCCCTCCTGGCGAGAAGGTGCAACGCTTTGGGCAGGTCATCGGGGTCAAGAAAGAGGCGATCCCCGAATACAAGCGGCTGCACGCGGACACCTGGCCCGGCGTACTCAAGGCGATCAGGGAGTGCAACATCCGGAACTACTCGATCTACCTGGCTGAGATCAAGCCCGACGAGTATTACCTCTTCGCCTATTTCGAGTACGTCGGCGACGACTTCGAGAAGGATATGGAGAAGATGAAGGCCGACCCGACCACGCGGAAGTGGTGGGAATTCACCGATCCCTTGCAGCAGCCGCTCCCGACGCGTCGGCCCGGCGAGTGGTGGCATCGGGGCGAGGAAGTCTTCCACACGGACTGACCGCCGGAGAGTCGGCAGGAAAGGGGACCGTTCGTTGAGTCATCGCACGTAAGGTGGGCCGCCTTTTTGGGGTTCGCGGCCCAAGGGGGGACCTTTCGCGAGAACAGGCGCGCAGATCGCGTTGATTCTTCGCCGCAGGGTTCCAACCGCGAGGAGGGTGCATGCCGGCAGCGCAGCTTC
>JAPKGY010000795.1 GCA_026647385.1 Phycisphaerae bacterium
GAAGCCAACGGCCTCATCGGCATGCAGCCGAACAGTCCCGTGCCCGTCGACCAGCTTGCCGCCGAAACCGAGGACCTGACGCTCATCCCCATGGGTTGCGCGCGATTGCGGGTGTCCGCGTTCCCTGTGGCAGGACAGGGAGCCGACTGACACGCTGGGGGCGGTCTCAGTGCCTGCCCGCGACAACGGGGTAACTGTCCCACGCATCATGGTGGGTCAGATTGGTCGCGCCCGAGCCGTCCCGGTTCATGATCCAGATGTCCGGATTCACCATGATGCCGGCTGACGACATATACAGGATCCTCGTCCCGTCTTCGCTGAAGCAGGGTTCGGCCTCGAGCTTCGGCCCCGCCATGATCGGCACCTGGTTCGTCCCGTCGCTGGCCATCACCCAGATATCGCCGTCCCTCGTGAACGCGATCGTCGCCCCGTCGGGGCTGAACGCCGGCGTCTGGTCGGTCCCCGCGAAATTCGTCAATCGGGTGACGCCCGTGCCGTCGGCCTTCATGATGTAGACCTCGTAATTGCCGTCGCGGTTCGACGTGAACGCGACCGTTGACCCATCCGGGCTGAGCACCGGCTCGCGATCGTCGTTGGCATTGTTGGTCAGGTTGGTTTGATCGCTGCCGTCGAGGTTCATGATGTAAACCTCGAAGTTCCCGTCCCGGTCGCTGCGGAATACGATCTTACCCGTCACCGAATTCACCGAGGCCCCGTAGTCGTTGTCGGGATGGTTCGTCAGCCGCTTCTGGCTGCCGCCGTTGATGTCGATGCTGTAGATCTGCTGGTTCCCCGTCTGGTCCGAGGAGTACACGATCAGGGCGGCGCCCGCCGCCAGCGACGGGGTTTCGTCCTCAGCGGCATTGTTCGTCAGTTGAGTGACCGCCGCACCCGTCATGTCCATCTTGTAGATCTCGGAGTCCCCATCCCGGTCGGACTGAAACACCACCGGCGGCGTACAGCCGGCGCCCGGAACGAACAGACCAGCCGCCACGAGAAGGATACAAGGTCGCATGGCAAACTCCTTTCAAGACAGCCCGGAGAGATGATTCGACCGTCGGGACACTCACGAAGCGTACCCGACGAAATGAGGCCGCACAGGCATTATAGCCACCCGGCCCGGCAGCCCGGCCTGACGCCCGCCCTCACCAAAGAAAACGGGGGCGGCACACACGCATGCCCACCCCCGTATCAGGTTTTTTGTCGCCGCTTTGCCTTTTCGGCGTTCTCGTCACGGCGTGGCCGAAGGCAAAGCCGGATCGGACCGGTCACTTCCGCCTTTTGGGCCGTTCCATGTTTGAGGTTGCGAGGGTTTGACGTCTCGACGTTTCGACGTTTCCGCTCACCTCTTCTGCATCACATAAATCTCGACCCGCCGATTCGGCTGTTTGGTCGCCGGCGTGCGGTTGTCCGCCACCGGCCTGTCCTCGCCCCAGCCGCACGCGCACATGTCCCGCGGGACGCCCTTGCTCCGCAGGTATCGCAGCACGGTCAGCGCCCGCTCGGTGCTCAACTGGTAATTATCCTTCCAGCCGCTCTTCTTGATCGGCTCGTTGTCGGTGTGCCCGACCACGTACACGTCGTACCCGGCATACTTGCCGAGCAAGGTGTCGGCCACCCCATCCAGGACCCTCGAACCGCCGCTCTTGAGCTGCGCCTTGCCCGAGTCGAACAGCACGGTCCCTTCGATCGCCAGCATCGCGCCGCCCGGCACCGACGTCCAGCCGCCCTCGGTGGAAACCGACCCCTTGGCCAACTGCTCTTTCAACCGATCGTTCTCGGTCTGCAGCGCCAACGTCTTGTCCTGACAGGCCGCCAGATCGGCCTTGCACTGGTTCAACTCACCCTCGAGCTGCGAGATCCGGTCCGCAGCCGCGTTCGGCGTCTGATCCGGCGCGGAGACGGGCTTTTTCTGGTCCGCACAGCCAACCCCGCCCAACACCAGCCCAAGGGACACCCAAACCGACAGCTTTGCGATGTGATTGGTCATCGTCGAGCCTCCTTACGTTTCGTTGCTCGTATAAACTTCAATCCTGATCCGAGATCGATCGGCGAAGCTTCTCATCGATACGTTTTTCGCGTTCCGCCAGTTCGTCGGCCAGTCGGCGTTGCTCTTCACGCTGCTGTTCGGTCGCCCGCGCCGCACGCAACTCACGGAGGTCGCGAACCACGCCGACAATCTTCCGCACGCCCCACCACCCGACGATGGCCGTGACCGCCGTCACCAGGATCAGCCAGAACGTGGGCACCTGCCTGTAATCGTGGAAAAACCAGACGTCAGCCGTGCGATTCAGGTTCATCAACACGACGAGCAGGCCCAAGACCGCGCCCACCACGGTCGCGCCGAGTTTACCATAAACCTTGATCCGCCTCAGGGCAAGAGCCATCCCAAAGCACTCCCAACGCTCCCCTTCCAGCTTGTCAACGTTCCCGCGTTTCCCC
>JAPKGY010000796.1 GCA_026647385.1 Phycisphaerae bacterium
GATCATGACACGATTCTGCAGATGGGGATCAAGTTGGGATCATATGCCGGCATGGGATTGACCGCGGTGGGAACAGTCGCAGGCGGGATCGCTTACCTCCCGAAGGGGAGCGTTTCTCACCTCAGGAATCCACCTGCAACCGCACAAACTTTCTCTTGCCGCGTTGCAGGATATCCCCCGTCTTGATCGCCACCGCCGCCGTCGTATCCGACAGAACCTCGCCGTTCAGGCGAATACCGTTCTCCGCCATCAGTCGCCGGATCTCCCCGTTCGTCGCGCCGAATCCGCAATGAACGCAAAGCCTCACGACCGGCACCTTCCCGTCCTGGAACAGTTCCCGCCCCACCGCGACGGTAGGAGTATCGGCCGGCACCACGAGTCCGCCCGTGGCTGCCTTCTTCTGATGGATTGCCTCCCACTCGACCCGCGCCTGCTCGACCTCGGCCCGACCGTGAAACGCACTCGCAACCTCGACAGCCAAGCGTTTCTTGGCCTCCATCGGATGCGTCCGGGCCGGATCGACGAGCACGCGAATCTCACTCTCCGGCACACTCGTCAGCAGCGTGAAGTAGTTGGCCATGCACGGATCGGGCACGCTCATGAGCTTGCCGAACATGTCGTGGGCATGCTCTGCGACGCCCACGTAGTTGCCCAGCGACTTGCTCATCTTCTCGACGCCGTCCAGGCCGACGAGAATGGGCATGACCATCACAACCTGCGCCTCCTGACCGGCGTTGCGCTGGAGGTCCCGGCCAACCAGGTTGTTGAACGTCTGATCGGTTCCCCCGAGTTCGACGTCGGACCGGATGCAGACGCTATCCCACCCCTGCATGAGGGGGTAGAGGAACTCGTGGACGCCGATGGGCACCTCGGCCTCGAACCGTTTGCGGAAATCGTCGCGTTTGAGCATCTGCCCAACGGTCATCTGGCCGGCCAGTTTGAGCACGTCGGCAAACGTCATCTGGGCGAGCCACTCGCTGTTCGGCCGGACTTCGAGCTTCTCCGGCCGGGTGTCGAGGATCTTGCCCGCCTGATCGAAGTACGTCTTCGCATTCGCCTCGATCTGAGCCGCGTCCAGCACAGGCCGAGTCTTGCTCCGACCGGACGGATCGCCGACCCGCGACGTGTAGTCACCGATGATGAGCACCGCCTTGTGCCCCAAGTCCTGAAACTGCCGCATCTTGCGCAAAACCACGGTATGCCCCAGGTGGATATCCGGCGCCGTCGGGTCGAGCCCCAGCTTGATCCGCAGCGGCCGATTCTGCTCCCGGGAGGCCGCCAACTTCCGCCGCAGCTCCTCCAGCGTGTCGATCCGCTCGACGCCCCGGGTCAGCACCGCCAACTGCTCGTCAATCGTCGCGAAACCCATGTCTCTCCTCATCTTGCGTTCGATTCCGGGCCAACCAAGTCATGCTATCGGAGGAACGCGAAAAGTCAAAAACTGGGGACAAAACGCCGCTACATACGCCGAAATCCGGGATTCGCTGTGGCGAACGCGGAAATGTTAGGCGTGCCTTCCCCACATCTTTCTGCGTCCCCGGTTCGCCGCGTCTCCACGTCTGTTCACCCTGCGAGGGAGACGCTGCCACGATGGTGCAACTCAGCCCGGCCGGAGTATCCGAGAAACGCAGTCAGGGGTCGCGCGATGCGGCTCTCATCGGCTCATGGACTCGCTGCCCGGATCGTCATCGGCCTGATCGGCCTGCGTTCGGGCTTGCTGCCCGGTGTGGTCGGCTTCTTGGCTCAATGACGCCCGGCAGGCCGGGATTGCCCGGCAATGATGCTTTGGACTCTGTTTTTCCTTTCCCCTATCTTCGTGCTCTTCGTGTCCTTCGTGGTTCGATCTTTTTTCACCACGAAGAGCGCGAAGGACACGAAGGAAGGGGCGTGAGAAGCAGGTGTCTTTTGAATCTGTGTCGCCGAGGCGGGCGTCCCCTGGTCTCCGCGTCCGCGCACGCTGGGGCCGGGATGCTGCTTCGATGATTTCACGGCCCGGCGGCGGCGGGCGCGCGGACCCGAGGAAGCCGATACGGGGTTGCATGATGAGTCCATGCATGATGAGTCCATCACTGGTTTACCTGTTCGCGGCCCGGATCGTCGTCGGCTGTGCGACGGCTGCCGCCGCTCAGTCGAGTCCGGTGCTGACCGCCGAGACAATCGTGGCTCTCCAGAACGAGCCACAGGAACCTGCCACCGCCAGATATGACTGGGGGCCTTCGGTCATGGTTGACCGGGGGCTGTATCGCATGTGGTGGACTCGGCTCGGCGGGCGGAATCAGAAGCGGTTCCCCTACGCCACTACTCGTCCAGACGGCGAGCGATTCGAGTTCACCTATCCAGATCGGGGCGACCGCATCTACTATGCCGAGAGCCGGGACGGTCGCACGTGGCACATTGAGGGGGACGACTACGCCGGCCGGCTGGAGGACTTC
>JAPKGY010000797.1 GCA_026647385.1 Phycisphaerae bacterium
CTTCTTGACGCCCGCGAGCCGACGCACGAAGATTCCTCGCATGATCGACGGCTTGCGAGAGCACCCGGTTTTCGGCGCGGCGTCCGCGAATCCGGCGCACGATCCGCACACGGGGTCGGTGGCCCGAGGCGCGTTGACGCTGCTGCTGTTTGTCGTGCTGCCGATGGTGGTTCTCGCCGGCGCGTGGCGGCTTGGGGGCGTCTCGGCCCTCGAAGACGACCTGATCTATTACCTCCCGGTTCGGGAGTACATCGGCCAATGCCTCCGCGCCGGCCAGCTGCCGTTCTGGAACCCGCTGGTCGCGATGGGCTCGCCGCTCGCAGCCGACCCGCAGGCGGGTTTGTGGTATCCGCCCACGTGGCTCTTCGCGGTGCTGCCGGCGCTGTGGGCATATCCGATCACGCTGGTGCTTCACTTCGCCATCGCCGGTGCCGGCATGTACCGATTCCTCCGGGCCGGCCGTCACCCCTGGGCGGCGGCGCTGCTGGGCGGGTTGGCTTTTGAGTTCGCGGGGTTCCTCGTCGCCCACCGCGTCCATCTCACCATACTGGAGGCCGTTGCCTGGCTGCCGTGGCTTTTTTATGCCTGGCGACGCTTCGCGGACGCGGGATTGAGCCGTTACTTCGTCCTGGCGGTCGTCGTGCTCGGCCTGCAAATGCTCGTCCAGCACATCCAGATCACAATCATCGGGTTGACCCTTCTGACCGCCTGGATCATCGTCGTGCCCTGGTGGCACAGGCCGGGTCTCGCGTGGCAGTATCCGCTGGGTGTCGTGCTGGGGGTGACCCTCTCGGGCATCCAGTTGATCCCGACGCTGTTCTATTTCTCCGGAAGCATTCGGGGTACGCCCGCGTATCATCTGTTCGTCGAAAACTCCTGGTGGCCCGGCTCCGCCGTCCTGTTGCTGTTTCCGATGTTCTTCGGTGCTCGCACGCCGGCCTCGTGGGAGCAGCCCTGGTGGGGCATGTCCCATTTCTGCGAGCAGTCCGCTTACGCCTCGCTGGTGATTCTCGTCCTCGCGATCGCCTCGCTCGCCCTGGTTCGCCGTCGTCCGACGGAGTCGCCCAGCTACTGGGACCGCGAGATCATCTTCTGGTGGGTTGCGGTCGCGGCGGCGCTGCTGGTTGCTCTCGGCCGGTACGGCCCGCTGGCCGAGCCCATGTTTCAGTTACCGCTCTATCGCAGTCTGCGGGTACCGGCTCGGTGGATCCTCGTGTGGTCCTTCGCGCTGCCGGTGCTGGCCTCCGCCACCGCCGCCGTCGTTCTGTCCGGCGGCGACGAGGCTCGCCGCGCCGCCAGGGCGGTCCGCCGGTCCGCTTGCGTCGTGCTGCCTGTGATCGTCGCGCTGACCGCTGTGGTGCTGATCCTCGCCCGTTGGCGGATCGACGATCTGGTCGCCCGCTATCCGTCTGACTGGTTTGCTCCGTTCTGGTCGGGTCTGCGTTTGGCGGTCCGGCCGGGCAATCCCGCCCTGTGGCTGCCCGTCGGCTTGACTGTTCTGACCGCCGTCGTGGTCACCGTTTGGGCCCGTCGGCCTGCTTCTTTGTGGACCGCCGGACTGATCGTGCTGATGCTGGCCGACCTCGCGGCTGTGGCTGCCCGCGTCGATGTTGCCCCCGACAGCTATGCGCGAGCCGACCTCGTGCGGACCCCTGCGCTGGCGGAGGCCATCCGCGACCTCGATTCCGGACCGGGCGATCGCTTGCTCGTGCCGCGCTTCTCCGCAAGCTACGACCGACCGCTGGAGATCCTTTGGCCCCAGTCCAATCTCCGCGCCGGCGTGTCGACTTTCAACAGTTACGGCCCGCTCTCGCCGGCCGCCCATCGGCTCCTCTTCCATTTCATGCCCTGGGGCTCGAGCGAAACCATTCTCTCGCTCGTCAGCCGGGCCGACCTCTGCCGGGCGATGGGGATTCGGTTTCTCGCGGCCCGTTCCAGCGAGGAACATCGCATCGCCGAGACGGTCTCATGGCCCCGGACCGAGGTCCGATTCGATCCGATCGTCGAAACGACCGGGATGCGAGCCGTCCGTGCCGGGGGCGATCTGCTTTGGCGGATTCACATTGATCGGCCCGGTCTTTACCAACTGTGCTTCGTGGCCGAGCCGGGCCGGGACGTTGCGCAACGATCCTTTGTGCGTCTTGAGGATTTGGGGGGCAAGGCCCTTTCCGGGACGATCTCCATTGAGCCGGCCGACCTTGCCCTCGGGCGGCGGCGGCTGCGTTTGACCTTCCGATGCGACTCGACCCTGGGCGAGGCTCGCGTGCGGGTGAAATCCGAACGCGGCTGGTCGATGTCTGCGGGCCTGGCGGAGTTCGGGTGCATCGCAACACCCCGGGAGACTCCCGGAAGCACGCCCGCGAGTGTCGCGGGGTCGTTCGATTCGGCCCGGCCGATCGAAGGTGGGATAACCCTCTACCCATGGGCCGGC
>JAPKGY010000798.1 GCA_026647385.1 Phycisphaerae bacterium
CATTGCTGAAGCATAAGCCAACTCGGCCACGGCAGCAACACCGGGGCTACTGCCCCGCTGGGGCAACCACCGATACTGTCGGCTTGAAGATGATCGAGGCTATTGCCCCAGTCGGCCGCTTGCCACGGAGTTCAGGCTGCCCGACGGTAACAGTGATTCAACAATCCGCCGAGAAAACGCTGGCACCCGATCGTGGCCGGGTCGATCTCGTCGGCGACCGGCGGCGGCTCGTGGCGTGCGATCAGAGGCCTGTTGCCCAAGGATTGGTGCGGACGGAATGTATTGTAGTAATGAGCGTACGTTTGCACGACGTGGTCCAACTGCCGCAGGCTGAAGCAGAACAGGGTGTTCAGGCACTCCCGCTTGAGGTGGCCAATCCAGGACTCCGCGAAGCAATTGGCGATGGGTGCCCCAGGGAACTTCACAGCCCTGGATCGATGCAATTTGCGAGCATGTTTTCGCGGAAGGTTCCTTTTCGGTTGCGGAGCACAAAAAGGCGGTCCGCCTTAGGGCGTGTGCACCGCCCCACCGTCGTCGCGGCGGAAGTGCTCGTCGAACACTGCGGTGAACTTGGCGTCGCGATCATGGATCACCTGCCAGAGGAGCACCGCCCGTTGGGTCTGCTGGAATAGGGCGATAGCGCAGGTTTGTTTCGCGAGTCCCATCGATCTGCGGCATCGATGAGGACCTGGGAATCGAACGTGATTGGCACGTCTGGCGGGGACCTGCCCCCGCCCGGCTTACTGATCCGCTTCGCTGATTTGTGCTGCCAGTTCGTCTAACACTTCTCGGGTGATTCGGTCGAACCGAATCGCATACCCGCGGCTATGGGCCTGCCCGGGGTGGCCGACCATGGCGACGTTCAGGCCGACGAGCCGGCCGCGAGAATCCAGCAGGGGGCCGCCGCTGAAGCCGGGCTCGAGTCGGACTGTACTCTCGACAAGCCGGCTGTAGTCGTTCCGCCGGGCGGGGTCCAGCTGGGTCTGTAGTGAGGTAGCCGCTTGGGTGATTCTGCCCGATCGCCGGCCCGATGCTTCGGTGAATCGCCGGCCGCCGATCGCGACGACGGGGTCGCCGTTTCTGGGTGGTCCGACGGCCGTCGGGATTGCACGGAGGTCTCGGCGGTCGATCTGGAGCAGCGCGAGATCCAGATGGTCGGCTGAGGCGATACTCCGAGCGGTGTACCGCGATCCGTCAGCCAGGATTACGTCGATCTTCGATACACCCCGTACGACATGCTCGTTGGTGAGGATGAGCCCCGCCTCCTGCACGACCACACCCGTACCGCCACTGAGGCCGGTCTTGCCGTCCGATATCGCGACGTTGTGGGCTTGTGGCTCGACGGGCTTTGTGTCCGGAGCCGGCTGAGAGGTTGAGATGGTTTCGATCCATACGACGGAGGCAGCGGCTGTGGCGGCAATGCGTTCGAGGGAGGCTTCATCGTCTCGGGTGAGTGAAGGGGGGAGGACCGCGATCGCCAGGCTTTCGTCCCGCGTGCCGAGACATTCGCACATGAACCGCCACTCACGCCGGGAAGCGTCGTCGACCGGCGATGCGGTGGTGCAGCCCGCCAGAACCGCCGCAAGTGCGCAGATGGGTCCCCGCGTCAACGCCTGCATAAACAGAAATCCCCTGACGGCGAGAAGCTGTCAGGGGAAATCTACGATACGTTTGGACGTTCCGGCCGCGTGAAGCGGCTCAGGAATTGCTGATGTGTTCCTGCAGGTGCCGATAAACCTCGATGACCGCGCCGTACTCGGACCTGACACGCGGCAGGTCGGCATTCCTGGCTGCGGTTTCCAGCCCCTGCAGGGCCTGGCGGAACTGCTTGACGTCCTTGTGGGCGCACTCTCGTTGTGGGGCATTGAGGCTGGTGAGGCGGGCCTCGCTGTCCCAGTTGGCGGTGGCGGCCAGGAACGCCTCGGTCTTCTCCGCCAGCAGGCGCATCGCCCGGGCTCGCTCGTCGCGGATGGGCTTACGCACGCTGGAGGGATGCGGAGCGGTGGCCAGTTCGTAGAGGGAAGTCAGTTCGTGGATCCCCGCGGGGCCCTGGCTCAACCGGTCTGGACCGGCCGTGCTCTGCGAGCACGAGGGTAGCACGGCTGCCGCAAGCGCTGAAAGTAAATACGCCGTGAAAAAGCGACCGTGAATCATGGTCCGGACCTCCAGAGCCGTGTGTCTTCTGAGAAACCCTGTTTCCTGGCCCGCCGGGGCCTCAGTTCAAGCATAGGCACGAAGGCTGTCCAGTGTCAACCGATACGGGCCGCGGCGGGCTTCCCGTGCTGTTGCGGGCCGAGATTATCGGTTTTTGCTTGATATTTATTCCGCGGGAGCCGCCGGCTGCCCGCCACTGAGCCAGGTATTGACCAGCCCGCTCAGGAAGTCATTGGCGCTTGAAAATGTCTCATCAGGTTTTGTAAAATCGATAG
>JAPKGY010000799.1 GCA_026647385.1 Phycisphaerae bacterium
GGACATCATCAAGTTCATGCGCGAGATCGTCGCCATCCCTTCGATGGAATCGCAGATCGGCGAAGTTGGCAGGCGCGTTCAGGAAGAAATGAAGAAACTCGGCTACTCCACAGAAGAAGACCATCCCGATTCCACCCCTGTCCGAACGATCGAGTTGAGCCTGGACCAGCATGAGCCGGCGGGTGTCAGGTCCTGCCACCGCGCGTGCCGGCCATGGGCTGCCTGGCTCGGCACTTGCGCGTACGCACCCTGGCCCTCCGCGTCGACCTCCCCCGTCAGGATGCGCGAATCGCCATCCCGTTATTCAAAATCTCATCAGCCCTGCTCGTCGCCTTCGACCGTCAGCCGCAGATCCCGGCCCGCCTGGTTCTTGGACGCTCGCGAACGGCGCAGGTCCACCTCGTTCTCAGGCCCGGGCGACCGCGTTTTCTTAGGTGGTGCGTGAGAAGCCCTGAGAGAAGGGGTCTGTCCCCATTTCGCAGCAGCCTTTGGACGTACCGGGCCCACTGCGTACCACAACCCAGCCTGTGTCCTGGCGAAATGGGAACAGTCCCCGGGCTTCTCACACACCCTCTTACAGAATTCGGGACTCCAGGCGTGACGATTTCGACTGAAGTTCTTTTCCGGGCCGGACCCGCTTGCCACGGGGCCTCCGGCGACGAGGAAGCCTGCCGAAACGCGCGTGCCAGGCGCCGCGAGTCTCTGACTGCGAGCCCCAGATCGACGGAAATAGCCTTGGCGTCCCCCGTAAAGGCGTGTATCATTCTTTCGGGGTGAACGGATAGAGGAACCGACCATGAAGTACTCAGCCATTCTTGCAACCGTGGCCGCCATGACGCAAGTCGCCTGGAGCCAACCCGTTACGACTCAGCCGGCCTCCCCCGCACCTCAGACTCAGGCTGTGGGCCCGGTCGACCCGATGCAGGCCCGCATTATCAAGCTGTCGGGGTCAGCCCAGTACGCCCGGGTGGATGAAGCCGGCGAGACCGGCACCTGGCAGAGCGCCAAGGTGGGCGACGTGCTGCCGGCCGGCACGCGGCTCCGCACCCGCCTGCGGTCGCAAGTCGTGCTGGCGTTCGGGGACGATTCGGTGGTGCTGATCGATCGGGCGACACTGGCCAGTATCGATCAGTTCCATCGCAGCGGGGATACGAAGGTCGTCCGACTCGGGCTGGGGCACGGGGCGATCCGCGCGGGCGTGACGGAAACCACCCTCCGCAGCGACATGACCATCGAGACCCCTACCGCCACGTTGAGCAAGAAGGGCACGATCGACTTCGGCATCGAATACGAGCCGAGCACGGGGCGATTTCGGATCTTCCTGGCCCGCGAAGGGCTCGTTGAGGCACTGAACAAGCTGAGGCAGGAGCGGCGTTACGTGTTGCCGGGGCAGTACGTCACCGAAGTGATGGCTCGATGGATCCAGACCGCCACATTCGACCGACACGTGGCGATGGCCGACCTGTTCGGAGTGAATGACAACGAGAAATGGTTCAACGCACTGAACAGCTCCGGCCTGGGCGTGGTTGAACCGGGTGGAGGCACGTTGGCGGGCAATCTCGGGCCCCGCCACGGCAATCAGTTCGGGGGGACGCAGTTCACGGGCGGCGCGCTCCCATTCATACCGATTCTGCCCGGAGCGGGTGGTGTGGCCCGGCCTGAAGGCAATTTCGGAACGGGTGGAGCGATCGTTCCACGCATTTTCGGCGGCACGCGATAGACGATTATGCACCGTTGGCTGGCGCGGCACGGGTGGGCATGGGCGGTGGGCCTCGGGCTGACCGTTGCAGCCGTTGTCGCTCACCTGAACGGCATCGCGGACTCGCTCGAATACGGAAGTTTTGACTTCAACGTCCGCCATTTCAGTCGCGTGCCGGCGTCCGAGCGCATCGTCCACATCGACATCGACGACGCCGCGCTGGACCGCGTCGGGAGTTGGCCCTGGCCTCGCGATCTGCAAGGCCGGTTGATCCGAACGCTGAAGGATCTCGGGGCGTCGCGGATCATCGCCGATATCGTCTGGAGCGAACCCAGGCCGCCGGAACTGAGAATCCCCGGACTCGATCGTTTCGCCGACCTCGAGGGCATGCAGAAACAGATCGGCGAAGCGTCCGTCGAGAACATGGTGTTCCCGGATGACGAACTGGCCTCGGCCATTGCCGAGGCCGGTAACGTCTACCTCGCCATGTACTACGAGTCCGGCAAGCCGGATTCCTCCCTTTCAGACACTGAAAAGAGTGTTTCGGATCTTCTTCGGCAGAACTTCGAGCTGGACGCGGGCACGATCGCCGAGCGCACCCGCATTCCGCAGGCGCGGATCGAGAGCGTCCTGGCCGGCGTCAAGCGGCAGGTGGCGGAGGAGCGGGTGGCCGACATCCTGTCGCGGACTCCCTCGGCGACGTTCGAGCAGGTCCACGAGAGCCTGCTC
>JAPKGY010000008.1 GCA_026647385.1 Phycisphaerae bacterium
AGAAGATTCCAGAGGGAGATTTCAATTCGCTCATTGAGAAGTTCAAGCAGGTATTGGGCGAGCGGGTCACAGACGTGCGCGCGAGCAAGCGGCTAGTTCAATCCGTGGCGCGGCTGGTGGATGCGGATGCGAATTCCAATCCAGACCTGCAACGGGTGTATAAATATCTTGGCAAAGAGTACGAGATTCTCAAAAAAGTCCTTGAACTAAATCCATCGCACGAGATTTTGAAGAACCTCCTCAAGTTGGAATCGGGCTCCGAATTGCAGACCATTGTCATCGAGCAGATCTTTGACAGCGCGCTTCTGGTGGAAGGCTTGCATCCCGACCCCTCGAGCATGGCAGCGCGTGTTCAGCAGATCATGGAAGCGGCGCTGGCGGGTAAATAAAGGAGTCCAACGACTCCCGTCGTTGGATTGTCATTAAGAGTCAAACGCCTGGAGACATTTGACTCCGCTTTGAAAGGAGGATCCCATGAGTCCAGCTCGTTTGTCACGGTTCGAGGCGGGAGTGCGGGTCGTGCTCGAATTCAATGAGGCGTTCAACCGGCACGACGTTCCCGGCATGATGAAGTTGATGACGGAGGATTGCGTCTTCGAGAACACAGCTCCCGCGCCGGATGGGACGGTTTTTTCGGGGAAAGAAGCAGTGACCCAATTCTGGCAGGAATTTTTCCGTGAATCGCCAAACGCGCACATCGAGATCGAGGAAATCTTCGGCTTGGGGAATCACTGCGTGATGCGCTGGAAATATTCGTGGGGCGACGGTCACGTGCGCGGCGTGGACATCTTCAAGATTCAGGACAAACTGATCAGCGAAAAGCTATCGTATGATCAGCGAAAAGCTATCGTACGTCAAGGGGTGAAAAAACAAAATACGGAAGTTTGTCACTTTCGTGATGCGTTTTCGATTCTCTATAATGGATATGCATTGATCTGGCGATGCGGGCGTTTGCCTGCATATGCAATCACTCCAAAAAGGAAATGCCCATGAAAAGAATCCTGATTGTCGCAATTGTCACGTGCATCACTCTGGTTTTGACAGCTTGTAACTCGCCCGCCCCCACGCCCACCGAACCGCCTCCCCCGCCGCCGACGGATACACCCGTCCCGCCCCTACCCACCGCCACACTTGAGCCGACGGCCACGCCCGACCCGCTCCTCTTCCGCGACGATTTCGACGGCAAACTTGCAGAAGGCTGGTCGTGGACGAACGAAGACGACCGGTATTACAGTTTTACGAACAATCCCGGCTGGCTGGAGATGAGCGCCCAACCCGGCTACATCGGTGGAACAGTAAAGAACCTTCTACTTCGCCCTGCACCGGAGGGAAATTACGAACTGGAAACGAAGGTGAACTTCACGCCCGAAGGCAACTTCCAGATCGCTGCGCTTGTGATCTACGAAAGCGGACCGAACTTCGTTCAGTTCGGACGCGCCTTCTGTGGTCCATGTCCTGCCAAAGACGGTTTCTACTTCGATCTCTTTGTTGATGGCAAATTCGGCGGGGAGAATTTTGCCACTCCCATCACCGGGACCGATACCGTTTCACTGAGACTCCGCCGCGAAGGAAGCTCCTACACCGGTTACACCAGCCTGGACGGAACAAACTGGCAGGTGATCGGCACGCATCAATCGCCGATGACGGCAGGTTTCGTCGGGTTGACCGCCGCGCAGGCGACCGACACCGAACCTGGTCCAGCGCAGTTCGATTATTTTACGATCACGGCCTTGCCATAAGGTCATCAAAGACGATGGGCAGCCATGCGGAATGGCTGTCCATTCTTATCATTAGGAGAAGCATTGAAGCGATTTTCCTTTTCCTGTATCCTGCCTATACTTCTTGCCGCTTGCATGTCAACCTCTACGAAAATGCCGATTCAGGGACTCGAAGCGACCGCAGCCCAAGCCCGCAAGGGCGATTATAAAAATGCAACCTACTTGATCGAAGGCCAATTCGTGACGCTTGTAGATGGTTTTTTCGAAATCGAATCTGCGCCGGGTTCTGCGACAAGGATCACCACCCGCTATTTTGGAAACGAAGCCTTCGGCGACTTGAACGGCGACGGCATGGAAGATGTCGCCTTTCTCCTCACTCAGTCCTCCGGCGGAAGCGGGACTTTTTTCTATGTGGTCGCCGCTGAACAAACCGAAATGGCGTATTCGGGCACAAACGCTGTCTCCCTGGGTGATCGCATCGCACCGCAAACAACCAGCATCGAAAACGGAATCATCACCGTCAACTATGCAGACCGATACCCCGGCGAGCCGTTCACCGTCCAACCATCGTTGGGTGTTTCGAAATATTTAAGGGTCATTGACAATGTTCTCATCGAAGTAAGAAAACCTTGAGATGAACTAACAAACAAAAAGACCTCCGAAATCCGGAGGTCTTTCACAAATTTACCGGCTAACCATTCTTCCGCTGAAACTCCTTCATAAACTTCGAGAGTTCCTGTGCGCCTTCAATCGTCATTGCGTTATAGACTGAAGCGCGCATGCCGCCCACGGAGCGATGTCCCTTCAAGCCGATCATCCCTTCCTTCTTGGCTTCTTTGGCAAACGAGTCTTCCAGGGCTTCGCTGGGCAGCCGGAAAGTAATGTTCATCAGGGAGCGGGCTTCGGGTTTGACGTGTCCGCGATAGAACCCGCCGCTTTTATCGATGGCTTCGTATACCACGCCGGCTTTTTCGCGGTTGCGTTTTTCGACAGCCGCCAGGCCGCCGATCTTCTTCGCCCACTTGAAGACCAGCCCAACCATATAGATTGCGAACGAAGGCGGTGTATTATGGAGCGACCCGCTCTCGGCGAGAATCTTGTAATCGAGCATCACAGGCAGGTTCGCTGGCGTGCGCGCCAGCATATCATCACGGATGACCACCAACGTCACGCCGGAGGGACCCGCATTCTTCTGCGCGCCCGCGTACATCAACGCATACTTTGAAACATCGATCGGCCGGCTGATGAAATCGGATGAAACGTCGCAGAGCAAAGGCACACCGTCGGGCGGGGCCGGCTCATTGAAGAATTCCACGCCGTGAATGGTCTCATTCGATGTGAAATGCAGATACGCAGCTTTTGGGTCGAGGTCGAGTTTTGCAGGCAGGCTGTTGAAGTTTTCCGACTCCATATCCGCGGCGGCGCGGGCTGCGCCGAGTTTTTTCGCTTCCTTCAACGCGATCTTGCTCCACGACCCAGTCACGATGTAATCGGCCGACGCGCCAGACGCGCGCAGGTTCATCGGCGCCATCGCAAATTGCAGGGTCGCGCCACCCTGCAGAAACATCACCTTGTAATTCGACGGGATGCCCAGCAGTTCCCGCAGGTCCGCTTCCGCAGTTTGGATGACCGCTTCGAATTCCTTCGAGCGGTGGCTGATCTCCATGACAGACATTCCCGTATCGTTGAAATTGAGCAACTCCGCCTGTGCCTCCTGCAGAACCTCCAAAGGAAGCGCACCCGGACCCGGATTGAAATTATGGACTCGTTTTAGCTCGGACATTGATTCAAACTCCTGTTATTGAATGAATTGGACAAAAGCGCCTCACCCAAAGGCTTAGGCCTGATTCTCCTTCGAAAGGCAGTTGTCTAAACCGATCCATTTTCTTGGAAATCAGACAACGCCATCCAAATCATTATAAATTTTGTCAGACAAATCTACAAGAACAATAAGCACTACTCCCGCCTGATTAATATCGTTGACAAAGAAAATTCCCATTGTTAGAATGACCGATGTGTTGCGCATGAATTCACAAACAGGAACTTCGCCGCTTCGGCGGTTCGGTTCCTGTTATTAATTTCAAGCCTTTGCATCAGGAGACAACCAATGAAAATCATTATCTGCGACAAAACGGAAAAGGAATACATCGAACAGATGCGCGCCGCCGGGTTGACCATGGATGTCCGCGACGACATCACACCCGAACAACTCATGGTCGAATTGCCGAATTACGACGGCATGGTCGTCCGCTCGCGCACCAAGGTCCGCAAAGACCTGATCGACGCCTGCCCCAAACTCAAGGTCATCGTCCGCGGCGGCGCCGGACTTGATACCATCGACCACGAATATGCCAAGCAAAAAGGCATTGTGGTAATGAACACCCCGCTCGCCAACTCCAAATCCGTTGCAGAACTCGCCATCGGATATATGCTCATGTTGGCGCGCTCGCTCTTTGCCGCATCCGCCACTATGAAAGCCGAAAAATGGGAAAAGAAAGCCTTCAACGGAGATGAGATCGGCGGCAAGACTCTCGGTCTGATCGGCATCGGCAACATCGGCAGGGAGGTTGCCAAGCGCGCCATCGCCATGGAAATGAGTGTGGTGGCTTACGACCCTTATGTCAAGGAAACAGATAAGGGCATCAAACTCGTCTCGCTCGACGAATTGCTCGCTCAAGCTGACTACATCAGCCTACACCTGCCCAAGACCAAAGAATCCGCCAACATGATCAGCAAGGAACAATTTGCCAAGATGAAGAACGGGGTCCGCATCGTCAACTGCGCGCGCGGCGGAATCGTCAACGAAGAAGCGCTCTACGAAGCGCTGACCAGCGGCAAGGTCGCCGGAGCCGCGCTGGACGTCTTCAACGAAGAGCCCCCCACCGACTGGAAGCTCGCCAAACTCGACAACGTCATCGCATCCCCGCATATTGGCGCAGCGACAAAGGAAGCCCAGGCTCGCGTCGGCGCGGAAGTGGCTGAGAAGTTGATCGCATTCTCGAAGAACGGGAAATAATAAAACAAGACCTGACAGGTTTTCCCCTTCGGGTACTTCGTAAAACCTGTCAGGTCTATTTATACGAGGAGACCTTTATTAATGAAAATCATCAGCGACATTGGCATTCAAATCCCCACCGTGTATTTGCCCAAGCCCGGCACCGACCTGCAAAAATGGGCGGTGATCGCCTGCGACCAGTTCACCTCCGAGCCGGAGTATTGGAATGACGTCGAGAAGATCATCGGTGATGCGCCATCGACCTTGCGCCTGACCTTCCCTGAAGTGTATCTCGAAGGCGAAGGCGGCGATGAACGCATCAAAAATATTCAAGCGGCGATGAAGAAATACATGGATGAAGGCATCCTCCAGCCGCATGATGGATTTGTGTATGTGGAGCGCAAGACCCTGCGCGGCAAGACCCGCAAGGGACTGATGCTTTGCCTCGACCTCGAACGCTATGATTACAACAAAGGCTCCTCCAGCCTTATCCGCGCCACCGAAGGGACGATCATTGACCGCCTCCCGCCGCGCATCAAGATCCGCGAAGGCGCGATGCTCGAATTCCCGCACATCCTTGTGTTGATCGACGATCCGAACAAGACCGTCATCGAACCGTTGACCGAAGCAAAGTCCAAGTTCCAGAAGTTGTATGATTTTGATCTAATGCTTGGCAGCGGTCACCTCGCCGGGTATGCAGTGAACGCGGATTTTGAAAATAAAACTGTCGAAGCCCTGCGCGGACTCGCCAAACCTGAAACCTTCGCCTCAAAATATGATCTTGACTCGAATCAGCCCATTTTGCTTTTTGCCATGGGCGACGGCAATCACTCACTCGCCACTGCCAAAGTCATTTGGGAAAAGATCAAGGGTGAAGTCGGCATGGATCACCCCTGCTCAACTGCTGGAAGGGCGAGAGCCCGCGCGTCTCCACCGTGGACATGGGGCCGCCGCGCTTCGCCTGGAACGAGATCCCGCTCGCCGAGCCGTTCGCGGACACGCGCGCCATCGAGCTGCAGATCGGGCCGATCGACAAGCCGGTGCTGCACACGCCCTCGGTCGTGAGCATGGGCAACCCGCACGCGATCTTCTGGGTCGAGGACGTCGCGGCCTACGATCTCGCCCGGATCGGTCCGCTGCTCGAGCACCATCCGATCTTTCCGGACCGCGCCAACATCTCGCTCTGCGCCGTGAAGTCGCGCCAGCACATCGTGGTGCGCACCTGGGAGCGGGGCGCAGGGCTTACGCGCGCCTGCGGCTCGGCCGCCTGCGCGGCCGCGGTCGCGGCGGCCCGGATCGGCCGGACCGGGCGCCGCGTCACGGTCACGCTGCCGGGCGGGGACCTCCTCATCGAGTGGCGCGAGACCGACAACCATGTGCTGATGACCGGCCCGGTGGAATTCGAGTACGAGGGCCGTTTCGATCCGGCGCTGTTCGCGACCGCGGACGCCGTGTGACCGCGATGAGCGTCGACGTCGTCACCTTCGGCTGCCGGCTCAACACCTACGAATCCGAGGTGGTGCGGCGCGAGGCCGAGGCCGCGGGCGTCGGCGATACGGTCGTGGTCAACACCTGCGCGGTCACGGGCGAGGCGGTGCGCCAGGCGCGCCAGGCGATCCGCCGGCTCAAGCGCGAGCGGCCGGGGACGCGCATCGTGGTGACGGGCTGCGCGGCGCAGACCGAGCCCGCGAGCTTCGCGGCCATGCCCGAGGTCGACCGCGTGCTCGGCAATGCCGAGAAGATGCGGCGCGAGGCCTGGGCGGCCGCGCGCACGGCCTTCGACCGGGCCCCCTCCTTCGGCGTCGAGGCCGAGGAGAAGGTCGTGGTCGACGACATCATGGCCGTGAAGGAGACGGCGCTGCACCTCGTCGACGGCATCGAGGGCCGCGCGCGCGCCTTCGTGCAGGTGCAGAACGGCTGCGACCATCGTTGCACCTTCTGCATCATCCCCTACGGCCGCGGCAACTCGCGCTCGGTGCCGATGGGCGAGGTCGTCGCGCAGGTGCGCCGGCTCACCGAGAACGGCTATCGCGAGGTGGTGCTCACCGGCGTCGACATCACGAGCTACGGGCAGGGCCTGCCGGGCGCGCCGCGGCTGGGGCTTCTCGTGAAGCAGATCGCCGGCAAACGCGTCAGCCTGACCGAGGTCATGATCAAGTCCGGGTTCCTCACCCGCTCGCAGATCCAGCGTCTAGGCGGCGAGATGGACGATTCCATCGCGACCAAGGCGCAGCAGATCCCCGGCTTCCAGATCCTGGGCAAGCTGGGCGCGGGGGCGATGGCCACGGTGTTCAAGGCCCGCCAGCTCAGCCTCGATCGCATCGTCGCCATCAAGGTGCTGCCCAAGAAGCTCGGGGAGAACCCGGAGTTCGTCGAGCGGTTCTACAAAGAGGGTCGGGCCGCCGCCCGGCTCAACCACAACAACATCGTGCAGGCCATCGACGTCGGCGAGGCGGGCGGCTACCACTACTTTGTGATGGAGTACATCGACGGCAAAACCGTCTACGACGATCTGGCCGCCCATAAGGTCTACTCCGAGAAGGAAGCCCTGCGGATCGTCATCCAGATGGCCCGGGCGCTGGAGCACGCCTCCGCCCGCGGGTTCATCCACCGCGACGTGAAGCCCAAGAACATCATGCTGACCAAGGACTCGACGGCCAAGCTGGCGGACATGGGTCTGGCCCGCGAGACGGCGGATATGAAGGCCGCCATGGCCGAGGCCGGTCGGGCTTACGGCACGCCCTACTACATCAGCCCCGAGCAGATCCGCGGCGAATTGAACGTCGATTTCCGGGCGGACATGTACTCACTCGGCGCGACGTTCTATCACATGGTCACGGGGAAGGTCCCCTTCGAGGGGACAACGCCGGCCTCGGTCATGCACAAGCATCTGAAGGAGCCGCTGGTCCCACCCGATCACGTCGTGCCCACGCTGTCGAGCGGCATCGGCGAAGTGATCGAACGCATGATGGCCAAGAAGCGCGAGCAGCGTTACGCGAGCTGGGCCGACCTGCTCGTGGACCTGGAGGCGGTCGCACAGGGCGATCCGCCGCTGATGGCCCGCAAGAACTACGACAAGTCCCTGCTGCAAAGCCTGGCCGACAGCGCCGCCAGCGCCGCACCGCCCAAACCCCAACCCAAACCCGCGCCGCAGCCGATCAAGGTCCCGCTCCTCTGGCTCTTTATCATCGGCGGCCTGGCCGCCCTCTCCATCATGATCAACATCATTCAGTTGATCACATAGGCCCCGTTTGTCCACACCCTGACTGCCGTGATAACGGTTGGCGGCGCTCTAACCCTTCACAACTCGCATCGGAAACCGTAGAGATTGCAAAGGCGATGGGCCGACCGGCCAGTCCGAAGTCGCAATCGCCGGCGGCCAGGGTCGGGCTTGATCCCCATCGCACGCGCGGCCGAACGACGGCCCGCAATCAATCGTAACCTTCGCAATCACCGAAGCATTCCGCTGCCCCGCACCGGCGGATTTTCGTCAACACCCCTCTTCCCCCCACATCACCGCTCATATACCGCACCCGATTCGGTCGGAATCCGGCCGGCAAAAAATGTTTCGCCGTTTCCGCGTTCCCAGTATTCCGGTCGCGGTCGGCGAAAAAAAAACGCGCGTAAAGGCATTTTCCAGTTGATCTTATCGGTTACTGGCTTTATATAGATACTTGTTGGGTGCGGGTCTTCCGCGTGTCATATCGACCGGTAGCGCGCGAAGACGGCACCTTGTGGTGAACTCAAGGATGGGGTTCACAAACACCGGCACGGAGGCGTTTCCTTCCTCGCCGGGTAAATGAATCTTGACAATCTGGTCCGACTGGCGAATCGGTGCGGCCGGTTCCTGGAACAGCCTTTGTTCCGCGACGATCGGAGAATCGTCGGTACCGGCCCTGGCCGCAGGCCCCACCGAAAAAGGGTCCCCGGGCGGGAACTGATTCGCGTCTTGATGTTTCTCGCGAGAGGGGTATTCGCGAGGAAAAGAGGTCGAACTCGATTGTCGCGTTCTCGGGAGGCCACTATGAACACAACGAAACTGTCGGTCGAGGCGTTGTGGAAAAAGTTCCTCAAGACCCGCGACGACCGGTACCGCAACGCTCTCGTCGAGCGGTATGCGCCGCTCGTCCACATCCAGGCGGCTCGCCTGTCGCGCAAGCTGCCCGCCCAGATCAGTTACGACGAGATCTGCAGCGCGGGCTACGACGGACTCATCGAAGCCGTCGAGGGCTACGACCCCGCAAAAAAAGCCAAATTCGAAACCTTCTGCCAGCAGAGAATCATCGGCGCGGTCATGGACTGGCTGCGAAGCCTCGACCCGCAATCGCGCACGGTACGCACGTTCGAAAAACGCCGGCTCAGCGTGCGCGAAATGCTCGACGCCGAACTCGGACGCCCCCCGCTGCACGATGAAGTCGCCAAGCGCATGAACATCAGTCAGGACCGATACGATCAGCTTTCCCGCATCTCCCAGCTCGGCCGAGAGGTACACTTCTCAGCCATGGACCCGCGCGATTCCAGCAGCCGGGGGCGATCCAGCGACCGCGCCTGGGACGTCGGCGACCCGGATCAGACCGACCCGGCCGCCCGGATGGCCAGGACCATGCTGACGGAGTTCGTCACCCGCGGACTGAGCCGCGAGGAACGCCTCGTCCTGATCCTCTACTACTACGAGGACCTCACAATGGCCGAGATCGGCGCCGTCCTGGACCTTTCCGAGTCCCGGGTTAGCCAGATCCACAAAGACGTGGTCGCCCGGCTCCGGAACCGATTCAAGGGCAAGCTCGAAGAGGAACTGGTCGCCTGACTGCGGCGTCCGGCCCCAAATTCCCGGCCGGGGCGTTGGGATTCGCCCCGGCCACCTTCCCGAACACCACAAAACGCCCTCCCGGCCAACCCGGAAGGGCGTTTTCCTTGAGTACCAGATGCCCACCAGGGGGGAGCCTCCCCCCCGACGGGTTCCAAAGCGATGATGGCCCGTTCCAGGCGTAGACTCTGGCTCGCCCTGCGGTCGAGGTCCTGACCCATCGCTTCCCGCTTTGTCCGCCGTAGGGGACTGCGCCGGGCCAAAACCGCTCCAGGATCTGAACGCGCTGCGGGATCTGAAACTCGCGGCCTGCGGCAGACCGCCAGCCCGAATTCCTCACATTCGATTCAAAAGTCCTTGACTGAACCGAGAACCGGTCGTATACTGTACTAGATACCTAGAACAGCGACTCAGCGGAGCGGAGTTCTTCCAGTGCCGGTCGACCCTCACAGTCATGTGCCCATCTACGAGCAGATCATCGAGCACATTCACGGCCAGATCTCGGCCGGGGTGCTCAGGCCGGACGAGGCTTTGCCGTCGATCCGGGCGTTGGCGCTGCAACTGCTGGTGAATCCGAACACGGTGCAGCGGGCCTACCAGGAATTAGAGCGACAGGGCGTCGTCCACATGCGAAAAGGGCTCGGCGCGTTCGTCGCGTCCAACGGGACGATCAGCGCCCGGTCGAAATCGGAGGCGGCGGTCCAGGATCGATTCCGCCAGGGCATCGAACTCGGGCGATCCGCCAGCCTGCCGGAGGAGACGATCCGGTGCCTGTTCGACCGCAGCCTGCACGACTCCCGGCAGGCGGCAGCGGCCGCCGATACCGGCGATCCATCCCGCGGGGATGAGAGGGCTTCGACATGACGCAAACGTGCTCCAACGCATCGGCTGTGGCTGTCCATGGCCTGGTCAAACGCTTCGGCAACCAAGTGGCGCTCCGTGGCCTGTCTCTGAGCATTCCCTGTGGAACCTCCTTCGGATTCCTCGGGCCCAACGGCGCCGGCAAGACGACGACGCTCAAGCTGATGATGGGCTTGCTCGGGCGCGACGGAGGCGACGTGAATGTGCTCGGCATGGACCCGGACGTCGACGGCAGGTCGGTCAAGCAGAAGGTTGGGTACGTGCCCGAGCAACAGTTCATCTACCGATGGATGCGGGTGAGCGATGCGATCCGGTTCTGCAGGCCGCTGTATCCGACGTGGAACGATCAACGGTGCGACGAATTGCTGAAACTCTTCCGGCTCGACATGGACAAGAAGGTCAAGCAGTTGTCGAAGGGTGGCGTGGTCAAGCTCGCCCTGCTGCTGGCGATGGCCCACGATCCGGAGGTGCTGATTCTCGATGAGCCGATGGCCGGCCTGGATCCGCTGGTACGGGACGATCTGCTGGACGGCGTGCTGCGGACGCTGTGCGACCGCCGGCGCACGCTGGTTTTCTCCAGTCATACGATGGCGGACGTCCAGCGGATGGCCGACCGGATCGCGATCATCGACGAGGGGACGCTGCTGTACGACGGGCCGACGGATAAGCTGCTGAAAGGCACGAAACGCATCCAGGCCGTGCTGGCGAACGGAAGCACGCCCGGCACCCCGCCGGACGGGACGATCTGCCATCGCCAGGCCGATCGCGAATGGCTGGTCACGGTTCGCGATTTCACGCCGGAAAAGGTGCGGCAGGTGACCGCCGTCGTCGGCGTATCCCACGTCGAGGTGGTCGACCTGAATCTCGAGGAGATCTTCAAGGACTACATTCGCGGCCGGAGGGCGGCATCATGCGAAACCTGATGTGGAAGGACTGGAAGCAGAACCAGAACGCGCTCCTGGCGGTGCTGGCGATCGTCGCGGTGATGTACGTGATCCCGCCGATGGCCTTCCTGACCCAGAAGGATTGGTCATCGGGACTGACCCTGCGCGAAGTGGCGGAGGTGGTTGCGGCCTCGAGCTACTTCGTGACCTGGCTGACGGCGCTACTGCTCGCGCCCGCCATCGCGGGCAGCTTCCTGGCCGGCGAACGGGCGAGCCGTTCCTCCCAGTTCGCAGCGTATCTGCCGATCCCGCGCGGCAAGGCGGTGGCCAGCAGGTTCATCTCCGCATTCTCCTGGTCGGGTGCATTGCTGATACCGAACGCGGTCATCGCCGTGCTCGCCTTTTGGAGCTTTCGCGCCGAGGGGTACCCTCGAACCGATCTATGGGAGGACATTCAGATATTGTTTGCAGCCTGCACGGTTTTTCTCCTCATGTTCGGCTTGGGCTGCCTCTGGTCGTCCGTGCTCAACAGTCCAGCGTTCGGGCTCGTCGGGACGATCGGTACCGCGGCTGCCCTGGCGGCGGCGTACTTGAATATCAACAACCTGATCGACCCGGCACCGCAGAGACACAACCTCCTGATCGTCGCGGTCTACGTGATCGCTCCGATCGTGGGATTGATCGCGATGGCGGCAGGGGCGGTCGTGTCGTCTTGTCGACGCGAGTTGTAGAGACGCATCCGGACGGTTGGACGCATGGAGTTGAGGGAAATCGCCCGGTGCCGGGAGTGCGTACGCAGGGTTTGGCGAGGAAACGCTCCCCTTCGGGTCGCGGCTAAACGGGCGAGTTCGGAAGGAAACGCTCCCTTTCGGAAACGCTCCCCTTCGGGTCGCGGCTAAACGGGCGAGTTCGGAAGGAAACGCTTCCTTTCGGAAACGCTCCCCCTTCGGGTCGCGGAGAGACGAGCGCGTCAGGACAGGGATTGCCGGAGAATTCGCCGGGGTGCGTTGAAGGAGTCTTCGGCCAGGCGTAGAATCGCCGGCATGGAACGGAATATCCGGCTGGTGCTCGCGTATGACGGGACGGAGTTCCACGGCTGGCAGAAGCAGCCGGGACTGCGGACCGTTCAGGAGGCGGTCGAACAGGCCCTTCGGCGTGTCGTGCGGCACCAGGTGGTCGTGCTCGGCGCCAGCCGGACGGATTCCGGCGTACACGCCCGCGGGCAGGTCGCGCACTTCCGAACAGATCGGGACATCCCCTGCTACAACCTGAAGCGCGCGATCGGCGGCCGCCTGCCGAAGGACATTTCGTTGCGACACGTATCGGAGGTGCCGGCTTCCTTCAGCGCCAGCAGGGACCCGGTGTCGAAGCTTTACCGATACCGGATCTACAACCACAACGATCGGCCGGTGGAGGAACACCTTCAGCGGTACACGTACCACTTCTGGAACCCGCTTGACGTGGGGCTCATGCGGGCGGCGGCGCGGCATCTGGTCGGCGAGCACGATTTCGCGGCCTTCGCCACCAGCGGGCATCAGCGACTGACGACCGTACGGACGATCCTGCGGGCCGAGGTCCATCGGCACTTTCGCGAGGTGTGCATCGACTTCGAGGGGACCGGTTTCCTCTACAACCAGGTACGCAACATGGTAGGCACGCTGCTGGAGATCGGGCGGGGACACTGGCCCGTCGAGAAGCTGGAAGCGATCCTGGCCAGCCGGGACCGTTCCCAGGCGGGGCCGACGGCGCCCGCTCGCGGGCTTTGCCTCCAATGGATCCGCTACGACCTGACGCACCTGCCGACGGAGGCGGCGGAAAAGGAACCCGAGCCCGATGAGCAGCCGGTGGATTCGGATCGGGGGGAGTTGGCGGAGCTGGCGGAGGGAGGGGAAGCGCTCCCCTTCGGGTCGCGGCTAAACAACGCGGGCGGCGATGCCGAGGCGGTGCAGGCGGCGGGCGGCGATGCCGATGCGGCGCCGGAGGCGGGCGGCGATGCCGATGCGGCGCCGGAGGCGGGCGGCGAGAGTGCGGGGCAGGATACGAAGGGGACGGATAAACCCGCATGAGGATTTGCCACGTCATTACGCGAATGATCGTCGGCGGGGCGCAGGAGAACACCGCGCTGAGCTGCGCCGGGCTGCACGCACGGGGACACGCTGTAACGCTGCTCACCGGTCCGGAGGAAGGCCCGGAAGGCAGCCTCCTGCCCGAAGTCCGTGGCGGCGGGTACGAGGTGCGCGTCGTCGACTCGATGCGGCGATCGATCGATCCGCTGAACGACTGGCGGACGCGGCGAGCGTTGGCCGCCCTGTTTCGCGTGCTGCGGCCCGACGTGGTCCACACGCACAGCAGCAAGGCGGGCATCCTCGGGCGACTGGCCGCCCGGGACGCCGGCGTGCCGATCCTCGTCCATACGATTCACGGCATGAGCTTCAACCGCACCCAACCCTGGCCGACGCGGGCGCTGTACCGCAGCCTGGAGATTCACTGCGCCCGCTTCACCGACCGGATCGTGTGCGTGGCCGACGCGATGATCGGACAGGCGCGGGCGGCGGGGCTGGAGCCGCGGACGGGATTCACGACGGTTTACTCGGGCATGGAGACCGCCTGGTTCTCGCCCGAACGGCACGACGGGCAGGCGGTCCGCGCGGGATGGGGCTTCAGCCGGGACGACGTGGTCGTCGGCACGATCGCCCGACTGTTCCGCAACAAAGGATACGAGCAGCTTATCCCGGCGATCGCCGAGGCGGCCCGCCGCGACGGCCGACTGCGGTTCGTGTGGGTCGGCGACGGCGCCCAACGCAGCCGGTATGAGCGGGAGCTGCACAGCCTGGGCATCCGCGACCGGGTGCGACTGGTCGGCCTGGTGCCGCCGCGGGAGGTCGCCCCCCTGCTGGCCGGCATGGATCTGCTGGTCCACGCCTCGCAATGGGAGGGTCTGCCGCGGGCGGCCGCCCAGGCCCTGCTGATGGCCAAACCGGTGATCAGCTTCGACATCGACGGCGCGCCGGAGGTGGTCATTCCCGGACGGACCGGACTGCTGGTGCCGCTGAACGACGTAGGCGGGCTGAGCGAGGCGATGGTGCGGCTGGCGAGCGAACCGGCCGTCCGCGAGTCGCTGGGCCGGGAGGGGCGTCGCCTTTGCCTGGAACGATTTGATGCGCGGACGATGGTCGAGCGACTGGAGAGTATCTATGAAGATCTATATAGATCTTCCGGCCCGACCGCATCCGCCGGAACACCGTGATCCCCGGGGATGCTCTACTGTTCCGTTGCTCTGCTGTTCCGCTGCTCTGCTGTTCCGTTGCTCTGCTGTTCCACTGCTGGACGGATCGGCTGCTCCGACGGTTTTCCCGTCGCTCACTCCTTGACCATGGCGACGATCTTGTCGAAGGCGGGCTCGTCGGCGATGGCGATCTCGCTGAGCATCTTGCGGTTGAGAATGATCGAGTGCTTGCGCAGGCCGGCGATGAATCGCGAGTAGCTGATTCCGCGCGCCCGGCAGGCGGCGGTCACTCGCGTGATCCACAGCGCCCGGAAGTCCCGCTTGCGGGCCCGGCGGTCGCGGATCGCGTATTGGCCGGCCCGCACGATGGCCTGCTTCATCGTCCGGGTCAACTTGCTTCGGGAGCCCCAGTAACCCTTGGCGTCCGCGCGAATCCGGCGTTTGCGTTTGGCGGTGGCGGCTCCACCCTTCACACGTGGCATAACCGTTCTCCTCGTATCCTCTTCCCGGACGATGCGCCGGGGTCCCCAACATCCCGTTGCGATCGGGCAACCCTCCCGCCCGGGCGGGCGAGACGGTCGGAACCGACGTTAGTAACCCAGTCTCCGCAGAGCCTTCTTCTGGTCGGCCGGTGCCATGACGGTATCCTTGTGGAGACGTCGGCGGCGTTTCGCGGGTCTCCCGCTGAGCAGGTGACCGACGTTGGACTTGCGACGGACAACCTTACCGGTACCGGTAACCTTCACCCGCTTGGCCAATCCCTTGTGCGTTTTCATCTTCGGCATGGTCGCCCTCGTCGAATCCCATCGCTGAACAGAAACCCCATTTCCGGCCCCCCGGCCGACAGAACGGGAAAGTGTAGCAAATCCCCCGGGCGAACGCAAGTCCGGAGCCGTATCGGTCAGCCCGCAAACCCGTTTCGCCCGGCCCTTGTGGTGCAGGCATCTCTCGGCGGGTCAGTTGCGGTGGCGACTCACCTGCGGAGAGATGGCCTCACCACAACGCAACTCTCCACCGAGAACGGCTCTAGAAGGTGATGCGGAAGCCGCCAAACTCGCCGGTGGCGGGCCCATCCTTGACCCGCCGGTCGCGGATACAGCCGGCCATCGTCTCTTCGAGGGTGGCGAGCAGGCGGTCGAGTTCCTCCGGTCGGCCTTCGACAACCAGTTCGACCCGGCCATCGGGCAGATTTCGGACGTAGCCGGTGACCGCGAACCGCCGGGCGATCCGCTCGGTCGTGTAGCGGAAGCCCACTCCCTGGACGGTACCCGCGAAGTGGACCGTCCGACGGGTGTTTGACCCTGGCTCGGTCACGGGAATCTCCCGGAAGGCACGGCAGAAGCCGCCGGAGAGGGGGACAGTCCCCGGGCTTCTCCCACATCCTCTCAGCCACCTGGTGGGGCATTGGGATTGAACGCCGGGGCCGGGGCCGCCTCATGCTTCTGGAAATCCTCAACCCGCTGGCGGAACTTGGCGACCTGCTGGCCTTGCAGCAGGAAGACCCGGTTCGTGCCGCGGACGGCGCCGTAACGCATGGTCTGGCTGGCATCGCCGGCCGGCCCCATCGGCGAGAGCAACAAGACGATCTCGCGCCCTTCCTTCAGCCCGAACGAAATGCGTTCGGCTGAGTCCGCCAGGCCGTACTTGTTCAGGTCGGCTGCGTTGTAGTCGGCGAATCGGCCCGTCTTGAGGTCCTTGAAGGCGTTCAGGACGTCGGTCACCTTGGCTCCGTCGATGCGGACGAGGGGGTCTTCGACGTACTTCCACTCGTCGCCGGCCTTGCGCAACGTGAGTTGGGCCGCCGAGGTCTTGAAGGCGAGCTCGACCACTTCGGCGGGCTCGAAGCTGACCACCTGATGGTCGTACATCTCCGCGACCACGTCGTCATAGACCTTGTGATCGAGTTCGTAGACGACCTCATCGCCGGGCTTGCACGCGTAGACGACGCCGTCCTTGATCGCGAGTTGCAGGCCGTAGGTCTTGCCCGCGGGTTTCGCAGCCGGCGCATCGTCGGCCGGCATGCTCGCGAGCTTCTCCGCCAGCATCTTTTTGAGCATCTCGGTGGCCTGCGGGTTCTCGTTCGGGTTGGTCTTCTGGTACTCGAGGAGCTGATTGAGAACCGAGATGTCGCGGGCCGGGCCGGTGGCCGGCATCGTGGCCGGCTGGGTTTCCGCCGGCGCGGACGCGTCCGCCGTCATTGTGACGACGACGGAGGGCTTGTCCAGGCCGTACTTCGCCTTGTCGCCCACCGCCACGACGCGACGGGCGGGCAACGACGAAAGATCCTGCAGCAGGTTGCGGACCGTCTCCTCGTCAGCCGGTCCGGATATCGGCTCGACCATCGACCATTTCTGATCGCGTTTGGCCAGCAGAACGTGTCGAGCCGACGCCGTCGCCTGCGGATCGCCGCGGTCGATCAGGATTCCGGTAATCTGGTCCCGATCGAAGCTGAGCACGCTCCGATCGCGGTAGGAGACCGGCGGCTGCAAGAGCTGATTGACGGAGGCTGCGGGCACGGCGGCCACGTCTTCCTGGGCGGCGTTCCGCACATAGACCATCTTGCCGCTGGCGCTGGCCGGCCCGACGAGTACCGTCACCGGGTTGACCTCGCCTTCCTGGGTCAGCACGATCCTGGCCCGCGGCGAATTCCAATCGAGGACGACGAGTTCTTTCTTCGGATCGAGGAATTCGGCCGCCTTCAGGTTCGCGGCCGCCTTGATGAGGTCGCCGGTGAGCGTCGCATCGGCGTCGGTGCCGTCCGCGAACTGCCACTTGCCGTCAGGCTGCCTGGTCAGGATCATGTCGCCTTGCGGCGTGGAGGCCTCGATCTTCTTGACCCGCTCGGTCTCGACCTTGGCGATCAGCTTGTCGCGAATATCCGTCTCGGTCGGAGTGATGCTCTTGAACGTGTCCTGGCGGATCGTGAAGACGCTGGGCATACCGTTCACTTGCGCGAAATAGGACTCTTCCTTCGGATCGGTCGGGCCGCCGACGCTCAGCACGTGGGTGCGGGTCTCGATCGAGGGCTGGGTGTCGGCGGGCTGGGTATTCGGATCGCCCGGTTGGGCCTTGGCGGGGATGGTCTCCTTGGTCTCGACCGTGATCTTCAAACGGGGGTTGTCGAGCCCATAGAGCTTGAGCGTATCCGGCTTGTCGTCCACGAACTGATCGGCCCGAAGGGTCGTCAGCGGGCGGACCATGGAGTCCACCTTGGACTTGTCCGCCAGGGCGTGGACGGGCGATTCGAGCGTCCAGGTATCTCCGGTGCCCTTGACCACCTCAAAGCTGCGGACACCCTCGGCCTTGACCTTCTGAACGTCGTTGTACTCGAACTTGAGAACGCGTTTGTCGCGATAGTCCTCCACCCGGTTGGTGAACTGGCGGTTCAGGTCCATCTTGGAAACGTAGAGGGCGTCCTTGCCGACCAGCTCGACGTAATTGCCCATGCCGGTCGGCACGCGCGAGCCGACCTTGACCTCGGCCAGGACCTTGCCGTCCTTGATCAGCTTGACGTGGCCCAGAGGCTTATCCAGACCGCTGACCACCGGGCCGGGCCGATTGGGATTGTCCTTGGCATATTCCCTCTCGATCTTCATCGTGGCGACGGAATTGACCAGGGCGTCGACCTCGAACTTGCTGGCGGGGCCCTCGATGGGCGCGGTCATTTTCCACTCGTCCTTGCCCTCGCGGACGAACACGAGCGACTTGCCGTCGCGCCGAGAGACCTCGACGCGGTCGATGCCCTCGGGCTCACGATATCACCATGTTCGCCCTGCGCAGGCTGTAAAACCGGCGATGAAAACATGACAAATGGATAACAGACAGGCGCACGCCGCCTGGTTTTTTC
>JAPKGY010000080.1 GCA_026647385.1 Phycisphaerae bacterium
GACTATGCTGGGGGTCACGCTCGGCTTCCACCGGTTGTTCACGCATCGAGCCTTCGAGACGACCCGGCCGATCCAGGTAATCCTGGGCGTCCTCGGTTCGATGGCGGTGCAGGGGCCGCTGCTCAAGTGGGTGGCCGTACACCGCCGTCATCACCAGCTTAGTGACAGGAACGGCGACCCGCATTCACCACACCTCCACGGCCCTGGGGTCTTCGCGATGCTTCGCGACATCTGGCATGCGCACGTTGGCTGGCTGTTCGCCCCCGATGGTCCGGACCTGTACCGCTATGTCGGAGATCTCCTGCCAGATCGCCTGATCCGAACAGTCAGCAGGCTGTTTCCCCTCTGGGTTATTCTCGGCTTGCTGATACCGGCCGCGATTGGCGGCTTGGCGACGGGGACGTGGTGGGGAGTCCTGCTGGGATTCATCTGGGGTGGACTTGCACGCATCTTCCTGGTCCACCATACGGCCTGGAGCATCAATTCCATTTGTCACCTGTGGGGCGGCCGGCCGTTCCGCTCCAAAGACGAGAGCCGGAACAACTTCCTTTTTGGGATACTGGGCATGGGGGAAGGCTGGCATAACAACCATCACGCTTTTCCGACCTCCGCACGGCACGGACTGAAATGGTGGCAGATAGATTTGACGTACCTGGTGATCCGGGTTTTGTCGGCGATGAGACTGGCGTGGAAGGTACGCTTGCCCACGCGGGAGGCGCTCGCCAGCAGAACGATCATGACTACCAGGGCTGCCTGTACGGGGCATCGAGTGTGAGGAGCGTAGCCATTCGCCTCTATCTGATCAATCCAAGTAATCCTCTCGTCAGCCTGACTCACGTCAAGGAGAGCCGCTGGAATCGCTACCGCGTGTGGAAACCGCTCGGTCTGATGGTCCTTGCCGGCGTCACCCCACCCGAATGGGGCATCTCCATACTGGACGAGAACACCGGAACACCGGACTACTCTGCCATGCCCCGGCCGGACCTGGTCGGCATCACCGCCTTCACATCCCAGGCGAACCGCGCCTATGAAGTGGCCGCTCACTTCCGGCAACTGGGGGTGCCCGTTGTCATGGGCGGCATCCACGCGACCATGTGCCTCGACGAAGCCCTCGAACGCGTCGACTCGGTCGTCACCGGGGAAGCCGAGGCCATCTGGCCGCGGGTCCTCGATGACGCCCGCCGCGGCGACCTGAAACGCCGTTACGACGGCGGCCTCGCTGAAATGGACAACGTCCCGCTGGCCCGCCACGATCTGCTTTCCGAGGGATACGCCTTCGGCGCCATCCAGACCACGCGCGGCTGTCCTTTGAACTGCACATTCTGCAGCGTCAGCGCGTTCAATGGGACCCACTATCGGCAGCGACCCATTGCCGACGTCGTCCGCGAGTTCCAACTGATCGGCGAGCGCCGCGTGTTGATAGTCGACGACAACCCGATCGGCACGCGCGCTGACCACATCGCCCGGGCCAAGGACCTCTTCCGGGCCATGGCCCAGGCGAACCTGAAGAAGGAGTGGATCGGTCAGGCCACCATCAACTTTGCCGACGACGAGGAGCTCCTGACCCTCGCCGCCAGATCCGGCTGCCGGGGCGTGTTCATCGGCTTCGAGACGCCGACGCCCGAAGGCCTCCGCGAGCTGGGCAAGCAATTCAACCTGCTCAGGGGCCGTGACTTCCGCGCCTCCGTGCGCCGCATCCAGCGGCACAACATCCTGGTCGTGGGTTCGTTCATCATCGGCCTGGACATCGACCGCCAGGGCATCGGACAGCTCATCGCCGAGGCCGCCAGCCGATATGCCGTGGACAATCTCAACGCCTTGTTTCTGACTCCTCTACCTGGCACGCAACTATGGGAGCAGATGAAGTCCGAGGACCGCATCGGTCTCAAGGCTTTCCCCGAGGACTGGAAGTACTACACGCTGAGCTATCCGGTGGCCCGGTACAGGCATCTGTCCCTGGACGCCATCATCCAGGAGATGATCACCTGTAACCGTAGCTTCTATTCCATCCCGCGCATTGCCCACAGAGTCCTCACGAGCATCTGGCAACTCCGCAATCCGCTGATCAGCCTGATAGGCAGTCTCTCTTATCGAAGCAACATCCGCATGGACAACATGGCGTACGCGGACTTCAAGCGTCAACGCGGTGCTGGCATGGTTGAGTAAGCGGATTGCAGAGCGAAGGCCGCCTTCGCGCACCGCCTTCTCAATCTTGGCGATCACGCGAAGGTGATCGTTCGGCCACTCGCGGTGGAACGCCGCCGGGAAGTACGTCTCGCAGAACAACCGGAATGATTCGCCGCAACGTTTGCGGCGCTCGTAATCCTCGATCTCCGGGATGGGGAAGATGTCCTGCGACGCCTTGGTGGCCTGGCGGTTGCGCTCCGCCTGCCGCCGGCGGGCCTCGGCATAGTCGATTCTCTGCGGCCGCGGCCGATCCAGCTCGTCGATCAGCAAACGCGCGTAGCGCACCAGGTGAATGTGCGTGCCGTCGCCGAATCGCAGGGCGCCGGCATCCATCTGCCTTCGCAGTCGCGGGCGGCTCAGCACCACACCCAACGGCGTGGCGTTGATCACCTGGAGCAGATCGGACTGCGTCAGTTTGGCCGGGTTAATCGCCATCGCGTTCCTTCAGCCGCTGGTTCAGCCAGGCGGCGTAATGCACCAGGTTGATCATCCCATCCGCCGCCGTGGGCGCGCCGGCCGCGACGTGCTCGCGGATCTTCTCCTCTGCCACGCTCAACAGCCGGGCCAGGTCGGCCACGGCCAATGCTCGCGGGTCGGCCGTCCGGTGTGGTTCGACGGAGCTCACCACAGGTCGCTGAATGTCTCCTACCTGTTCCGTCATGAAAGACATACCCCACGCCAGGTCGCATCGGCTGTCGGCAGCCATCTGCAGAAAAACATGATTCCTTCGCGGAATTCCCTTCCGTCCGGGCCAAACCCGAGGTAAGTAGATAGAGGTACAGAACACCAAGGAGGTGCAAGGCCATGCGGATCACGCGAATCGATTTCCAGGGCAACAACCACCATGCCACGATCGCCCGCGAGGCGGGCAGCGAGTTCATCGAGGTCACGATCATCTACCCGGACCCGCCCCGCCGGATCCACCAGGTCCAGGCCGACTGCCAGGAGGACCTGTGGTCGATGGCCGAGTGCCTGCAGTTCCACCTCGACGGCTGCCGGGGCACGAACAGCGACATCAACGACTACTACGAGCAGCTCCGGCGGTTCGCGGATTGAGGCCGCCGCTACCCAAACGCGAAAGGAGACCATGCCATGACCCGGGAAACAGACAGCAACGACGCCCCCAGACCTAAGAACACCCTGACCGACGCCTTGCGAGAGAATCTCTCGCCGCACGCGGTGGCGGTCGTCGCCTCGTACCTGCACCCCGTCCTGACCAAGGACGCCGGCGTCGACCGGGAGATCCACTGGCTCGTTGAGCAACTGGCCGAGGCGGTCGGGGGCTGGGACCAGCAGAACCGCCTGGCGGAGGAGGTCGGCCTGTAGGCCCGATCGGCTGCCGACAGCCACCGCAGAACAACATGGTTTTGCCCTTCCCTCGCGGCCAAACGCAGCGTATGAACATGTTAAGAATACAAAGGAGGTAGTAAGATGACCACACCAAAGCACACGCAGGAATACAAGTACGCCGCCCTGACGAACATTGCCCGCGACATTCTCAACATCGAAACCCTGGAGACGCGCCGCAGCGACCGGCTCGACTTCCATGACCTTGCGGTGTGGTCCATTCGCAAGGCCCTGGAAGCCGCATTCGAAGCCGGGCGACAGACCAGCAAGTAGCACAGGCCCCAAGGCAAGGAGCAGACCATGACGACGCGAAAGACCAACCGAAACGCCAGGACGATCGACCTGGCCTGGCTGATGGCCAAGACCGCCACGGGCGAGACCCGGATCCGGACGCTGACCTGGAGCCAGCTCGCCCGGATCTACCACGCCAAGGCGGCCACGCCCGCGGTCCGCATCGCCATCCGCCGCGAGGCCAAACGGTGCGGATACGAGCCCGGGATGGTCCTGGGCCTGAACAAGTAGGAACGATGCAGCGGCTGCCCGCAGCCATGAGGAGATGAACCGATGACTCGCAAGATCGCCATTCAGGGAATCGAATTCAAGAGCGTCGACGAGGCCATCCAGCATACCTACGCCAGCGGGCGGGGTGACGCGATCATCCTGAGCGGGCGGATCCTGGTGGTGGCCGAAGAAGATGCCGACCGGTTGGACGCGGCCGGCATCTCCTTCGCCTACCTGATCGACCACGACCTGCCCAACGGCAAGAACATCGTCGTGACCATCCCGGTGAATGACGATCGCTGAACGTTCGGCTGCCCGCAGCCGAATGCAGAAATTCTGCATGATTCCGCCGAATCGACTTCCCTGGCCGCCAAACGCAGCGTATGAACATGTTAAGAATATACAGGAGGTAAGGCGATGACGACGCAGAACTACATACCGAACGGAACGAAGGTCCTGAACACCCAGGACGCCGAGCCCGGGACGATCATGAACGGGTTCGCATTCGACCGGGCGACCGGCGAATGGACCAAGTACGAGGTCGAGACGGCCAACGGGATCGAGCGCTGGCAGCGCAGCGACTTCGTCCTGATGGCCGAGATCGAAGGGAACGACGAGTAACGAGGCTCTTGAGACAGGAGAAGAACGATGACCACGAACCTGAACAGCGTAGCGACCGCCCTGACCCGCGAGATCGGCTACAACTTCAACACCCAGATCCAGGCCATGCGGTGGCTGAAAGACATCATGACCCGCGAGTGTGATCGCCTCGAAGCCCTCTGCCAGCCCAAGCCCGACGGAAGCCAGGGGGCATGGCCGAAGGATGACGTCCCGACGGCGGACATCGCCCGGGCGATGGCGATGGTCGCCAGCGAGATCCAGAACAGCCTGGTGGCGGACGTGATCCGGACCGGCTCCCGAGCCGCCGCGGTCGACGACGTGCTCAAGATGCTGCGGTGAGGCCGGGCCTCGACCGGGGCCCTCGCCTCCTCGCGAGACGAGGTGCGGGCCCCGGCCGAATGGTCGGCCGGCAGACAAAGGAGATTTCCGATGAGTGCAAGCAAGAAGAGCGCGAAGAAGGCCAAGCCGGTCAGGACCGCCCAGCGTCTGAGCGGGCCGGCCAAGGGTAAGAAGGCCAGCGAGCACCAGAAGGCAGCCGCCCAGGCCGAGAAGGAGAACGCCCGCGTACGCGAGGAGCGCGAAGCTTCGCCGGACGGCCAGACCGCCAGCGAGCGGGCGATGGAGAAAGTGTACGACCCTGACCGCTGCGCCACGCCGCGATGCAAGGGCAAGCCGGTCATGACGCACCTCGACAAACCGCTCTGCCAAAAGTGCTGGGATCGCGTGGCCGCGAAGGCCGCTCAGGAAGACGTGGCCGAGACCGTCGCCGCGATCGAATCGGGCAACCTGGCCGAGGGCGTGGCGATCCCCACAGGTCAGGCCCCGTGTAGCGAGCTGACCCTTGAGGAGGCGGACAAACTCGCCAAGGTGCGCAAGGCCAAGAAGCAGAAGGCCGACAAGCCCAAGCGGGTCAGCGCCCTGGATGCAGCGGCGGAGGTCCTCAAGACAGCGGACGCGCCGATGCGAGCCAAGGACATGATCGAGGCCATGGCCTCCCGCGGGCTCTGGTCGAGCCCCAACGGCAAGACGCCCGAAGCCACGCTGTACTCGGCGATCCTCCGCGAGATCAACAAGGCGGTCGAGACGGGCACAATCTCCCGGTTCCGCAAGACTGAGCGCGGGCTGTTCACCTACAACTCGCGGAAGGATGGGTGAGGCATGTGCGACGGCAACGAACTCGACAACCTTCGCGAGGTGCTCCGGGCGGCGAGCGCCGTCCTCGCCGCCCGGGAGGACCAGATGCTCACCGCCGACGAATGGGACGCGCTCGAGCACGCCGTGGCCGCCGCCACCCAGCCACCACCCGCCGACGGGCGAGACGAGACCTTTGCCGTCGAGGACAGCGCGCTCGTCCGGCGGGTGGTACCCGCCAAGGGCAAGGCCTACGAGCATCGCTGCCCACAGGAGGCCTTTGAGGCGGTGGCGGCAGCGGTCGACGAGATCAGGCATGATGCTTTCGTGCTGGAGGACATCCGGCAGCGGGCCAACGTGACCTGGACGCAGGCGGCCGTGGCCTTCGCGTTCCTCAAAGAGCGCAGCTGCGTGCTCCCGGTCCACGGCCGAAAGCGCGTCGCCGCATCCACGTTTATCTTCGAGAACCCAATGACCGAGTACCACGCTCTGGCGGCAGACGCCTGAGACTATCACTTCCCCTCCACCAACGCCTCCGCCCCGACGGAGGCGTTGCTCCGGCATCGGATTCCTCCCCGTCCATCTCCACCTTACGGCCTTGACGGACCCTATCCTTCGACGGAGTACACGGTTCTGGGTAACATGCCCCGCGTAATCGAGTGTGGGGAAACCGCGGATATGCCAGACCCGAATGTGACCACCGATGCCCTGGACCAAGCTCTCTCGGCCCTTCTCAGTAGCATCCCGCCCAACTGGAAGCCGTTGGACTCCGATGCCCTGACCGCAACGGAGCAGGAAGCCCTGAAACTCCTGACCGGTGCGGGGCTTGCCGAGCGGCGGTTTGGGTTTCGTCTATGCCTCTTGGGCCACACCGTGATCATCGAGGCGACGATCACGGCCACCGGCGAGCAAGGACTCGGACAGGCCGTAGAACCCGTCGCAAACGCCGCCTGGCAGGCATGGGCGGACGAGTACCGCAAATACGTGGGGCACACAGCCGGAGGGCGCCCCCAGATCCACTGCGAAAAGACGGAATCGGAGATGGGTCGTCTGACAAGCTATGGTCAGGAGGCTTTGGCGGATCTGCAATCCGGACAAGAGAAAATGGTCCTGGATTTCATACGCCGACGAGGCATGCCCTTCAGCGTGCGTCCTGTGGTAGCGGGAGAGGGGCGAGCGGAGCGAATTCGGGTCGAAAGAACGGCCTCGCCGCTGGATGTCAAGGTGGCGAATCTGTCCGAGGTCACCGGCCCGCTGGCCGCGATCGCCGAGACCCTGAACAAACTGTTCGAGAAGCACGTCGCGGCGGCCGCGGGTGGCGCGCCCCCCGAAGGCCACGACGCGGCGAACGCCTCTCAGGCCCCCGACGCCGGAGAGCCGTCGCGGGCGTTGGCTAAGACCGCTGGCCCCAAGGCCAAGCGCCGGGGTCAGTGGCCGGTTACCCGCACACAACCGGAGGTCGCCAGGTACCTCAGCGAGCGACAGGGGCAGTACAATGATCTTGTCCCCAAGTGCCTGGCTAGAGAACCCGGAGCAAAAAAGAAGTTCCAGGACGTGTTTGGCCCGTCGGCTATCGCCGGAGCGATAGGTGACCGTTGCGAGAAACAGAACGTCGAGAAGACAGACACCTACGAAAAACGGATCAAACCCGTCTTTAGCGGCCAGGCGCCGGAAGGTTGGCGGCCCCCCAAGCAACATGACGCCGAACTAGACGACGACATAAGCCGCATGCACAGAGAGGCCGGGCGGGGGTAGTGACGCCCAAGCCGATTGATTTCTGGACGGCGTTGCACCGCAAAAAGCGCTTGCGCGAGGACGTAGTGTGCTCGGAACCGTGGCTTGACGAGATAGTCACGCCGGCCGCCGCCCCTCAGACCTGGCTGTACCACGCTCACCTGTACCCGCCGGGCGCCGAAGCGACGTTGATGCGACAATGCCCGACGTGCCGACGGATCTGCCCGCCCGCCGGGACGAAGGACTCGCCCTGCTGCGACTGCCAGATGGAGAGAGAGCAGAGGCAGTTCCTGAAGTGGGCGCTTCATCGCCAGCGCCGGGAACTGCTGCCCGAGCTGCGCCGTCTTTGGTGGCACAGCAGCCTGGGATACGACTGTCAGGCAAAGCGCTGGCACTCGACGAGCGCCATCACCTACGACGATTACGTGGTTCACCCGCAGACGGGCTTGCTGGGCGAGCGGCTCGCGGCGCACTTTGCCGGAGGTAGGATTCAAGCGGAACAAGGCAAGACCTTCTATGCGGACGCCTGCAGTGCCCTCTGGCATCAACATCCGGAGCGCTGCTTTGATTGTGGAAGCGAAGACATCCGCAGGCGGAACCGCCGGCGCGCGTGTCGTGAGTGCGGGCGGACTTGGCTGGTCGAGAGTCCGTACTGCCCATTCTGCGGTAGCGAACAGGTCAGGAAGCGACAATGCCTTCGCTGCGGGACCACATGGGACAGGTCCGCCGACGTGCCGGAAGTGCGGACGGCCCGGCTCGCGACGAAAAGAAAGAAGCAGGAAGGCGGTCTATCCCCCGGCTGCTGCGTCAGACTCCTGCCGGAAGCAGATGAGGTCCTGGCCAGGGAAGTCGCCTACTTCGAGACGCATGAGGGGCAGATCCTGCCCTACACCCGTCGCTTCAGCGGCCGCATCACCCGCTGGGAAAGACGCTTCATCAAGGCCCGCATCCCTCTCCCCTCACGGACAGGGCAATTGACGGGGACACGTCGAAAACCCCAGTAAACTCGCCGTCAATAGCCGTCACTCATTGACGCCGCCCCTTGATCCAGGGAAGGACGCGGGCGCCCGACCGGCCCCACACCATCCTGGTTCCCGCTGTCCAAGAACAGCCCCCCAGCCCGCCCTGGCTGGGCAAGCACGCTGTTCTTCCAGCGGTCATCTCGAGGTCTGGCACATGCGTGCCGGTGCGCGGCCGTTCCATTCCTGCAATGGAGGTGTTCCTGATGCGGGATCCTGTCCCGACTACGCCGAGATCCCGGCCGCTTGGTTGCCCGACGTATGGCGTCGCGAGCGCGAAAGGGAGGTGTGTGGATGGCTAACTGATGCCCATCGCGTTCCCGCCGAGGGTGCGTACGCACCTCGGGGCGGGGATCCGGCGTGGGTGGGTCGCAAATACACATCAGGATGCCCGGTTTGTAAAAGAATCCCATGTACTTGCGAAGAAAAATAGGTAAACTTGATCTTGCATGTTTTG